>CANQZZ010000045.1 GCA_947628465.1 uncultured Clostridia bacterium | reverse complement strand
AATATATTTATACAAATAAATTATATTATATATTCCATAAAAAATAATAAATTCAAAACCAAGTATTCGAACTGGAGAAGTAATTTTTTATATAAAAACCATTATTCAAAAAATGCTTATTTGTTAATATTTGTAAAAAATGTTAATGTAGTCTTTATGAAAAATTAATGTAGTGTTAATGTAGTTTTGGAAAATTGAGAAAAATTAAAAGAAATCATAAAGAAACTGAAATGCTTGATATAAAAAGCTTTGAACAGTTATAATAATTCCACAGAATTCTTAAAAATCTGTGGAATTTAAAAATACTTTGGAGGCGTTGGGCGGATTCGAACCGCCGAATCGGAGTTTTGCAGACTCGTGCCTTACCACTTGGCTACAACGCCGAATATTAAACTTATTACATCATATTGTATGCAAATGAAGAGTAAAAAATGAATAATTACAAATACATTTTTTATAAAATGAAAGATTATTCATTTCACTATTAATTGCAACTATTAAAGTCACATATTGGAGCGGGAAACGGGGCTCAAACCCGCGACCTATGCCTTGGCAAGGCATCGCTCTATCAACTGAGCTATTCCCGCAAAATTGAAAGCATTAATATGATAACAAAATTAAATAGAAAAGTCAATACAAAAAAACAATTTTATAATTATAAAAATAGTTATTATTCACATCTATAATTAAAAGAATAATTAAAGAAAAAGGAATATGTAGCAACATTTTACATAATCATGAAAATTTTACATAATGTATTGAAAAAATCAGAAAAATAATGTATAATTATAATGTATGATTATGAATATATATTATTGTGTAATTTATAAAATAAACATTGTAAAACGTATTTCCGTAGAACTTAACAAGTAATAAAACAACAGATAAAAATATTTAGTAGGAAAAATATTAGTAAAGGTGGTAAACATGAAAAAAATTAAAATTTTAGTAATTACATTAATATTAATTCTAAGTGGAGTACTATTTGGTACTACTTATGCAGAAGAAGCTAAAACAAGAACTTTAGCAGATCAAATTGATAGACCATTTAATGAACCAAGTATATATAAATATATAGTACCAGAGGATTCCGAATATACAGTTGTTAAAATATATGATAAAGAAGATAAGGATGACCAAGGGAAACTTAAATATTCAAAGGTATTTTACTGCTTAAGAGGTGGTATAGGATTTGGTTCTTCAGATACTACAGGTACAGAAGTTGAATATACTGAAGTTGGTGAAATGCACCAAAATGCAAAAACCGTAATAGATAGATATAAAGCAATAATGGAAGAATCTTATAAATCTAAACAAAGTGAGATGCAAACTGAAGGATTAGAAGTAGCACAAGCTGGAGAAATAGAAAAAACTTTAGATAGAACAGTAACATTCTCTATTAAACGAGATGAAACTTCAGAAGAATCAGAAAAAGAATATGAAGTTAATTTATATAATGCTATATTATGGATTATAGATGAAATATATTTACCTAATGATATAACAAATGATGAAGGGCAAAAGGTATATGTTGCAGAAGAATATAGACATGAACTATTAAATAAAGCAGGAATTCCAACATCTCAACAAGATGAAATTACTGATAATGATATAGAAGTAATTCAACAATTAGCATTATGGTATTTTACAAATTATGACGAGCAAGAAGCAGAAATTAATCCAACAGTATCACAAAAAACAATGTTTCCAGCACAATTTTTAAATGTAAGAAAAGCAATTAAAACGGAAGATAATGCAAGTGCAACAGAAGGAGACGAAATAAATCTTGAAGATACTAGAGAAAACAATATGAATAGACTATATCAATATTTAGTATATGGTGCTATAGAAAATGCAGATACATATACTATAGGTACAGAAGAAGAGAATGTAAGGGATAAATATGTAGGAGAAAATAAATTTGATAAAACAAGCCAATTGACAATAACAAGCCATAGTGTAGCAGGTGGAGTTTATGATTATTATGAAATTGGTCCTATTAAATTTAGTAACAATGTAAATGTAAGAGAAATTGAAGTAGATGCATCTGACATTGTTCTATATGATGCACAAAAAAATTTAATACCAAAATATTTTCAAATAAATGAAGAAGTAGAAGAACCAGAAAGTCCAGATCAAGCAAGAAATAGAATTGCTGGTATGCATGTTATATATAAATTCTTAGATAAAGACAACAATGAAGTTACAACATTGAAGAATGGTCAAGAATATAAAATAAGAATATATAAAGCTTTTGAAAAAGATTCAACTGTAGTAATACCTAATTTTGAAGAAGGATTTGACATGTCAGAATTTACAATAAAAATAAACTCTTCATATAAATTAACAAAAGCAACATTTTTAACAAGCGGAAATAGTAGTCAACCAGTAGTGGAAATAGAAAAAGAAAAAATTAGTAATGGAGATGAATTCTTTACACAAAAACCAAAAGAATTTGACTTAAGTCTTCGTAAATTTATATCATCAGTAGAACGTAATGGTGAAAATGTAGAAATTGAAGACAGAACACCAAGTATAGAATTAAGTGATTTAAATAAAGAAGATAGAAATGTAAAAACAACTACAGCAAGATATGTACATCCAAAAAATACAATAAGTCTAAAAAGAGGAGATATAATAACATACACAATAAGAGTATATAATGAAGGCGAAGTTGATGGAAAAGCAACATTAGTTACAGATTATCTTCCTGAAGGATTAGAATTAGTTGATGGCGAAAATGACATATGGAAAGTAGATGAAAGTGATAGTAGACGTATATCAACAGATGCTTTAAAAGATAAAGTAATAAAGGCTTATGATACAACAAAAACAGGTCAAACAAGTGAAGATGGATGGCAAAAAGCATCAGATGGAGATACTGGTTTATATTACTATGACTTAAAAGTTGTATGTAGAATAAAAAATGATGTAGAAGATGGAAAAGTATTAAAAAACGTTGCAGAAATATCAGAAGATAAAGATTCAGAAGATAATGATGTAACTGATAGAGATTCTATTCCAGGTAATGTATATGATGATGATACTCATAATCCAAAACCAGAACAAAATGGATATACACCAGGTGAAGAAGATGATGATGATTTTGAAAGTGTTAAAGTAGAGCCAGACAGAGTATTTGACTTATCATTAAGAAAATACATATCATCTATAAAACGTAATGGAAAAGACGTAGAATTTGCAGATAGAACACCAAAAATTAATACAGAAACATTAATATATGGAACATTTGATAGAAATGGAAATAAAGAATATACAGCAACATATGAACATTCAAAGGAACCATTAGTTGTTAAAAAAGGCGATGTAATTACATATACATTGAGAGTATATAACGAAGGTGAATTAGATGGATTTGCCTCTGAAATAACAGACTATATTCCAGAAGGATTAGCTTTAATATTAAATTATAATACTAACTTTGAAAACGGATGGAAATTACCAAATGATTTAGATAATAGTAAAATCATGAAACTAGTTGGAGAAGATGGATTCTATAAAACAGAGGAAGATGTAAAAAATCTTAAATTAGAAGACTTCTCAGACACAAGTAGTTTAAATGAAGTGCAATTAGTAACAGGAGAAGTATCTATAACAACTACTGAATTAAATGATCAATTAATAAAAGCATTTGATAAAAATAAAACATCTGCAGAGGCAGGATGGCAAAAAGCTGAGACAGGTAATGGAGGTCTATACTATAAAGACGTACAAGTATCATGCTTAGTAGTTGCAGAAAATACATTTAAAGGAACAATAAAAAATATTGCAGAAATATCAGAGGATAAAAATGAAGCGGGAGAAGATGTTGACGACAGAGATTCTATTCCAAATGATAAAAAAGATCCTTATGATAAATGGCAAGAAGATGATGACGATTACGAACCAGTAATATTAAAATACTTCGATTTAGCCCTTCGTAAATTCATAACAGGTGTTGAAACAAACGGAAAAATGGAAGATGTAACATCAAGAATACCTACGCCAAAAGTAGGAGAAGATGGCAATCTAGTATATGAACACGACAAAGACCCAGTATCAGTAGCAAACAATGATGTAGTAATATACACATTAAGAGTATACAATGAAGGAACTCAAGAAGGATATGCAGAAGAAATAACAGACGACATTCCAGAAGGATTAGAATACTTACCAGAACATGAAACAAACAAAAAATACGGATGGAAGATGTATGATGCAGAAGGAAAAGAAACAACAAGCATAGAAGAAGCAGAAACAATAAAAACAGACTACTTATCAGAAGCAAAAGGAAAAGCAGAAGGAAGAGACAATCTACTAAAAGCATACGACAGCAGTAAAGGAATAAGTATGGAAGAACCATACAACCCAGACTACAGAGACATACAAATAGCCTTCAGAGTAGAAGAACCAAACACATCAGACAGAATAATAACAAACAAAGCCCAAATAACAGAAGACAGTGATGACGATGAAGACTCAGACCCACACAAATGGGAAGAAGGAGAAGACGACCAAGACGAAGAACATATATATGTAAAATACTTTGACCTAAGCCTACTAAAATGGGTAACAAAAACAATAGTAACAGTAGACGGAAAAACGACAACAACAGCAACAGGATTCAAACCAAACCAAGGGCTAACAGAAACAACAGACGGAGTAAGAAAGAACAGCGAAAACGAACCAGTAGCAAAAGTAGAAATAGACAAAAAGAAAATAGACCAAACGACAGTAAAATTCGTATACACAATAAGAGTAACAAACGAAGGAGAAATAGCAGGATATGCAACAGAAATAACAGACTTCATACCAGAAGGCTTAGAATTCAAAGAAGAAGACAACAAAGCAAACGGATGGGTAAAAAAAGGAGACAAAGAAGTAACAACGAGAGCATTAGAAACGAAGCTATTAAAACCGGGAGAAAGTGCAGAAGTAGAAATAGTATTCACATGGAAGAAAGACAAGAACAACTTAGGAATAAAAACGAACATAGCAGAAATAACAGAAGACTACAATGAGCACAACTCAAAGGATATAGATTCGACTCCAAAGAATAAAACTAATCCATATGAAAAAGAGCAAGAAGACGATGATGACTTTGCATTAGTAATATTATCATTAAAAACAGGAAAAGGAACATCATATGCATTATTAATAACAATAGTAACAGCAGTTCTTGCAGGAGGAATATACTTAATAAAGAAATATGTTTTTAGATATTAGTCTATAGTAATTAAAAGGTTAGAAGAATAAAAATTCTTCTAACCTTTCTATATAAATATATATAAATTCATTATAAAT
The DNA here is from genome assembly GCA_947628465.1 of uncultured Clostridia bacterium. The sequence continues at coordinate 4,297 of CANQZZ010000045.1, read as the reverse complement.
ATATATTTTTTATATATAAGTTCTTTTAAGCCTTTTCCATTAATTAGGAATTTTACAAAATTTATTTACAAATATAAATATGTTGTGCTATAATGCTACTTAAGAGAAAGAGGAGAAAAAAATGAATCAGATATTACTAACAAATGATATAAATAAAAAGAAAAATAAAAGCTCTGGAAATCATCCAGCCGATATGAAAAAAATTATTATATTTTTTGGTATTGCAATATTGATATTTGCTATTATAATTATAGGGTTATATTCATATAAATTAACGAAAAAAGATAAGCAAGAGGAAAATCAAAGCCCTACATTATCACTAGAGCAAGTAGAAAATGAAGTTAAAATAATAGCTACAGCAAACTCAGGAATCAGCAAAATATTTTATACTTGGAATGATGATGAACCAATTGAAGTAGAGGCAAATGGAAGAACAAGTCATGAAGAAGCACTAGAAATACCAGAAGGACAAAATACTTTAAATGTAAAAATTATAGATCAAAATGGTGAAGAAATTGAAGAAAGCCAAAACTTTTACATAGAAGTAGATACAGAAAAACCAAACATAGAATTAGATGAAACAATAGGAAATGGAAAATTAAAAATTACAGCAACAGACGAGAACAATTCATTAAAATATATAACATATAAATGGAACGATGAACAAGAAATAACAATTGAAGCTGAAGGAGACAATCAACCTACTATAGAAACTACTATAGATATAAAAAGAGGAAAAAATAAACTTACAGTAACAGCAGTAAATAATTTAGCAAAAGAATCAACAGTTGAAAAAACATTTAAAGGAGTAAATAACCCAGTAATAGAAGTTTCAAGAGAAGGAAATAAATTATATATGAAAATGACACATGATATGGGATTCAAAAAAATAGAGTTTACTGTAAATGGACAAGAATATGTATATGATGAAAATTTTGCAGGATATAACGCAGAGCAAAAAGAAGTATCATATAAATTTGACTTAAAAGAAGGAGAAAATACAGTAATAATACATGCAATAAGCATGGAAGATACAGAAAGTACATATAGAGGAAAATGTACTTATAACGCTGAATAATAAATAGATAGTAAAAAACTAAAGATAGGAGAATTAAATGTTTAAAGAAATATATATTATAGATTGTGAAAATGATTTAGTAATGATGTTAAGAGAAAAATTTCAAAAAGAAAAGGAATTTAGATTTAAAAATATAAATCCGGCAAATTTAGAAATAGCTCTTAAAAATATACCAGATTTAATTATAGTTAATGAAAAATCAATAAATGAAAAAGTAATTGATATATGTAAAAAGATAAGAGAGAATGAAGATAATAGCATTACTCCTGTTTTAGTAATATCAAATAAAAAAGATGAAAATAGTAAAATATCAATTATGAAAAACAATATTGAATATGTTATTTCATCAAATTCAAGTAATGAATATATTTATTACATAATAAAAAATATAACTAGATTAATGTCAGTAAATAGAACTGTAAGTCCACTTACTGCACTTCCTGGAAATCTTCAAATTCAAACAGAATTAAAGAAAAGATTACTTAGAAAAGAAACATTTATAGTATTATATTTAGATTTAGATAATTTTAAAGCATATAATGATGTATATGGATTTTTAAAAGGTGACGAAATAATAAAATTAACAGCCAGAATAATAACAAAAAATATGCATGCATTAGATGATTCAGATGTATTTGTTGGACATATTGGTGGAGATGATTTCGTTGCAATAGCAAATGAAGATATTAATTACGATAGAATTTGTCAAAATATAATAGCTGAATTTGATAGAGAAGTTTTGAAACACTTTAATGATATTGATATAGAAAGAGGATATGTAGAAGTCTTAAATAGAAAGGGAAAAACAGAAGAATTTCCACTTACATCAATATCAATAGGAGTAGTAGTAGCAGATAAAAAGAGATTTTCTAATGCGTTAGAAATAGGAGAAGTAGGAGCACAAGTAAAGCGTTTGGCAAAAATCACAATAGGAAGTTCTTATGCAATAGATAGAAGAGAAGAAATTTAATGTATAATTAAGAATAAAATAAAAAACATCTCATATAAATACTATTATGAGGTGTTTTTATGATAATATTAGAAAAAAGGAAAATACTATATACTTTAGGAATTATTACATTATTTATTTTTACATATATGATAACAGGATACAACGTAAGCAATAATAAAAATGATAGTAATATTAATGTAGAGACAGTGCAAACTGTAGCATTGCCAGTAAACAATAAAGTTATAATATTAGATGCAGGACATGGTGTCCCAGATGAGGGGGCTCAAAGTAGCACCGGAACAACAGAAGCAGAAAGCAATTTAAAAATAGCATTAAAAGTACAAAACTTATTAGAACAATCTGGAGCAACAGTAATACTTACTAGGTCTGATGAAAATGCAATTTATGATATAGATAGCAAAACATTAAAACAGAAGAAAATTTCAGACATTCATAATAGAGTTAAAATAGGAAATGAATCTAGTAGTGACATATTTGTGTCTATTCACTTAAACAAAATACCACAGGAGCAGTATTGGGGCTGGCAAACCTTTTATAAAGAAGAAAGTCCAGAAGGTAAAAAACTTGCAACAGCTATACAAAACAGCTTAAATGAGGCAATACAAAAAGAAAACACAAGAGTACCAATGAAAATAGATAATGTATATATAATAAAACATGTAGAAATACCTACAACAATAGTAGAATGTGGATTTTTATCAAATCCAGAAGAAGAACAATTGTTATTAACAGACGACTATCAAAACAAACTAGCATGGGGAATATATACTGGAATAATGGACTATTTTTACCAAAATTGAAAAGGGAACAAAAAGGGGAGTTATATGAAAGAATATATTAGAGTTATTGGTGCAGGATTAGCAGGATGCGAGGCAGCATATCAAATAGCAAAAAGAGGAATTAAAGTTAAATTGTATGAGATGAAGCCTAATATTTTTTCTCCTGCACATTCAAGCAGTGATTTAGCGGAAATCGTTTGTAGCAATTCATTTAAATCTAATGCAATAACAAATGCTTGTGGACTTCTAAAAGAAGAATTAAGAAGATTAGATTCATTGCTTATAAAATGTGCTGATAAAACAGCAGTACCTGCAGGACAAGCATTAGCCGTTGATAGAGAAAAATTTTCAAAATTAGTAACAAAAGAAATAGAAAAAATAGATAACATTGAAATAATAAGAGAGGAATTTACTAAAGAAATAGATGATGATTGTATCACGATAATTGCAACAGGGCCACTAACTTCAGAAAAAATGGAAGAGCAAATTATTAAACTTACAGGTCAGGACAAGCTATATTTTTATGATGCAGCAGCTCCAATAGTTGAAAAAGATAGTATCAATATGAATATAGGATTTTATGGAGACAGATATTCTCGGAGAGAAGAAAAAAGAAGAAAGTATAGAAGAATGGAAAAGAAGATTAGAAAAACAAGATGATAAAAGTTATATTAATCTTCCATTTACAAAAGAAGAATACTTAAATTTTTATAATGCTTTAATAAATGCAGAAGTTGTGAATTTACATGAATTCGAAAAAAAAGAAATCTTTGAAGGATGTATGCCAATTGAAGTAATGGCTAAAAGAGGAGAAGATACTATAAGATTTGGACCACTTAAGCCAGTTGGATTTGATGATCCTAGAACAGGAAAAAGACCTTATGCAATTGTACAATTAAGGCAAGATAATAAGGAAGGCACTCTATATAATTTAGTTGGATTTCAAACAAATCTTAAATTTGGTGAACAAAAAAGAGTATTTTCAATGATACCTGGTTTGGAAAATGCTGAGTTTGTGAAATATGGAGTAATGCACAGAAATACATATATTAATTCTCCGATATTACTAAATGAAACATTTAATTTAAAAGATAGACCTAAAGTATTTTTTGCAGGACAAATTACAGGAGTAGAAGGGTATGTTGAATCAATAGCATCAGGACTATCAGCAGGGATTAATGCTAGTAAAATCTATAACGACGAAAAAGCATTAATTTTTCCAAAAGAAACAGTAATAGGAGCATTATCAAAATATATATCTTCACCAAACAAAAAGTTTCAACCAATGAATGCTAATTTTGGAATATTGCCATCATTAGAAGAAAAAATAAAAGATAAACAGAAAAGATATAAAAAACAAGCAGAAAGAAGTTTAAATAGTATTACAAATATATTACAAATATATTAAATTTTGTGAAATTTACATAAAACAGTTGAAAAAAATGTAAAAATATGCTAAAATTAAGA
>CANQZZ010000044.1 GCA_947628465.1 uncultured Clostridia bacterium | reverse complement strand
GTAGCTTCATTTATTGCAATGTCTCCTACAGTAAATACTCAAGTTGTAGTTTTAGTTGCAATATATAATCCTAAAGGCGATAGCCATCAAGGAAGTCAAGTTGCAGGCCCTGTTATAAAACAAATATTATCAGAAGTTCTTCCATATATTGGTGTTGCATCTAACAATGTTATTACTGAAAATACTTCATCTAGCAATAAAACAGCATTAATTCCAGATATAAGAAATAAAAGTATAGCTGAAGCTAAATCTATTTTAAAATCTGCTGGATTTAATGTAAAAATAACAGGAAATGAAGATGAAAACTCTACCCTAATTGTAGATCAAGTTCCAAAACCTGGTGTTACATTATTGCAAAATTCAACCATATATTTGTATACTGCAAATAACAATACCCGTTCATCTACAACAGTTCCAGATTTAAGAGGAAAAAGTTATTCAGAAGTTTTAAACTCTATGCAATCGGCTAATTTAAATGTAGTTATAGATGGATATGGTACAGTTGTAAGTCAAGATGTTGCATCACGGAAAAAAGGTAGAACAGGGAAGTGTGGTTACAGTTACGATGCAGGCTGAAACTGCAAGCGGGTATTAATAATTATGTTGACTATTTACATAAAATGGTATATAATATCATTGTAAATTCTTCATTTTTTACATACTTTAATTAAAGGAGGAAATTACGATGAAAAAGGATATTTGTAAGCGGTTTGTAGATTTCAAGACCCGGCATTCGCTATCAAATGAATTGATAGTCAAAATGATACAAGAGTATGCTAACTCTGATTTTGACTGCACTCGTTCATTTTATAGTGAAAAGTACAATGTTTCAAGAAGCGCATTTTATAAAGCACGCGATTTTGCAGTTATTTGTTGCCTTGTCGACAATAAGACTTTCATGAAATTGAGAGCCAAATCTATTGCCAATTACAAATCACACAATCCAAATGAAAATGCGGATGGCACAATTAAGCATCATGAATTCCTTCTTCGCCAAAGAATTATCTTTTTATCTTCTTTTTCGGAAAAAGATATTAAGGATATCGCTAAAAAATACGTAGAAGGTATTGGTGTAAGTGAATTAGCAATGGAATATGGCACAGGCAAATATGCAATTAAGTACTTATTAAAGAAGGGGATTACATCTCTTATTGTAGATGCTAATACTACTAAATTAATAAGTAATATTGTAGGTTCTAGCCTAGAAAAAATCTTGCAAGAGCGAGAAAAAAACAAACAACTTTTGCTTGATTGCCTGCAAAAACAAATTGCATTTTTGGATGCGCAAATAAAGTGCTATGATTTGTATTTCAGAAACATTGCAAAACAGCCGACTTTGGAATCTCTACAAAAAGAACTTTCAAAAACTATCCGATTTCGCAAGGAAGTCCTTTTGCTCTAGGGCAAGAGGACTTCTTTGTTGTTTTGATTTGAAGCAAAAATTCATTTCGCTTGCTTATTTTTTTAGAAATATTGTATAGTTAAAAATTTTTAATTACTTGGTGGAACAGGTGGCATAAATTCTTCTTTTAATCCTTCTATTGTGTTTGCTTTTACCCATTCTTTCATTCCTTTTTTCCATAATAAACTAGAAGATGTTAATTGTCCAGATATAATCATCTCTTTTAATTTTTCTATACTATATGGACCTGTTGGCTTTCCATCAACTGCTAGGTAATATTCTTCTGTTGGAATAACTGGTGGCTTTTCAGTTTGAGGTGGATTATTTATTCCTGACATCATATTATTCATTGAACCTGCTATATTTTGACCAACAGCACCACCAACTGCCATACTTGCCATCATTGCTGCTAGATTAAATCCATCTCCACTACCACCTGACAAATTAACATTTCCTGCACCATTTTCTCCCATTTTGCCTAATGCATTTGCACCTGCAACGCCAACTTCTGTTTGCTTTTCAATTTGAAATGCTCCTATATTATCAGATTGAGTCTTTTTATGCATAGCATATTGTCCTTCTTCCCTTTGTATTCTAAGAGTTTCTTCTTTGTTTTCCATTTCAATTCTTTGATTACCTTCAATGTCTTTTAATTTTGCCTCTACTTCTGCTTTTTTAATAGCACCTGCTACATCTTTAGTAACACTCATCAATTCCTTATATCCTTCACTAGTCTTATCTACTTCTATTGCTGACAAATCTACTCCTGAAACATCAACTCCAAAATTTTCTCTAAATCTATCTTTTATATATATTTCAATTTCATCATTTATTTGAGCTGTTTTTGTTTCAATTTGGACTAATGGAATATTATTTTTAGCAGGTACATTAGCAATTACATCTTTTACATATCTAGATACTGCATCACGAACTTGTGCTTGAAATTCTTCAAGTTTAAATGTATTAAGTTTATGTAATTTTACAAATTCTTTATAATCTGTTATCTTAAAATTTATTGACCCTCTAATTGCAACAGGTACCCCAAAATCTTCAAATCTAGGGTCATATACATCAAAAAATGGTACTGCGAACTTAGTTTGAATTAGGTGTGCAAGATTTATAAAATAAATTTCTGCTTGAAATGGTGTTCCACCATCATAAGCTAATCCTATAATACTTGATAATACAGGAAAGTTGGCTGTTTTTATTGTTTGATCAAAAGGTCCAACAATGAAATCTTGCATGGTTCCATTTTTTTGTTTATATACAAAAACTGCAACTTCTCCATCTTTTACTCTTAATACAGATCCCCAACGTATTGCGTTTTCTCTAGTATTATCTCCTTCTTGTGTTCCATTTGGATGCCATTTCCATATAAGATATGATTGTTCATCACATCTTATTTCATTTAATACTCCTCCATTATTCTTTTGATTAAATAATCCCATAAAAATCAATCCTTTCTATTTAATTTTTATATATCATAACAAACAAGATAAATTGTCATTACTTGACTTTCATCCTTATAGTTTATATTTAAACTATAATTATCCTTATCTTTTGCATTAAAAGAGTTATTAAATTTTTTTACATCATATGTAAAGCCATTGTCTTTACATTCTTTTACATATTCTTCAAATTGGTTATAAGAAATATTATATAGTTCAATTTGAAGTTGTTTTTCCATTTCTATAGTGATTTTTCCATTATCTGTTTCAGGTTCTGGAAGTTTTGCAAATATTCCATTTGTTTGCCATTCAAATGTTGCATTATAATCTTTTTTATCTGTACTTGTATTTGTACTATTATAAAGAAATATTAAAAATATCACTGCTAATATCAATAGTATAATACCTATGAATAATTTGGTTTTCAATATTTTGTCTGCTTTTTTCTCACCATTTACTAAGTCATCATAACTTTTCTTTACAATAGGGTCATTTGGGAATAGCATATCTGCTTTTTGTTTTAATTGCACTGCTTTTGTAGACCATAGTCTTAACCAATAAGCAGATTTCCTATTAATATTTGCATTGGATAAAAAATTTACTTTTTCTTTTGCAAAAACCAATGCTGCTAAAATTGACTCTCTATCATTTGGAAATGGAAAATTTTCAATTAGATTTGCCATTTGTCTTTCTTCTTTACTTAGTTTTGGAGTTTTATTTATTAAAACTAATGGTAACACAAAGTATATAACCAATGGAATACATACAAAGAAAATATTAAGTATTATCCACATAATTTTTTTAGAACTACTCCAAGATGACCAACCTGTTTTAGTATGATTATTGCTTGCAATTTCCTCATCACATTTATTTATTTTATTTATGAAGTCTTTTAAAGATTCTGCAATTTCTTGTCTACTTAATTCAAATCCACAAGAAGGACATTTTGCTACGAATGAATCTAATACTTCTCCACAATTTGGACATTTATGAATTTTTCCATCATAAACATTTTCTCGTTTTGTTATTATTTCTTCTTTTATTTCATTTTTCGTATTTTCTACATCAGCTTTTTCTTCAACATTTTTTTCTTTAACAACTTTTTGTTCAATATCTTTGACTTCATTTTCTATATTTTCAAGAGATGTTCCGCAATGATTACAAAATTTTGAATTTGGCATTAATTTTGCTCCACAATTTCTGCAATATATAGCATTATCTTCTTTGATACCATTTGCTTTTTTTACATCTTCTTGTTCTTTGTTATTAATTAGCTTATTATTTTCTACTTCTTTTTGTTCTTCTTCACCTATATTATCTGATATTGTATCATTTTCTTCATTTTCAATAAATGAACCTTTTACATCATCAATTTTTCCTTTTACTTCTTCTATTTGGTCTTTTGCAATATTTTTTACAGTTTGAAAAGCTCCTAAAAGACTTCCAACTACTGTGTTTTCATTTTTTATAGTTTTATTATTTGGAGTATCTACTTCAATTTTTTTCCCTGTAATTGTTTCTAGAATAGCATTATACCAAATTTCTAATTCCTTTTTTTTCTCAAAAACAAAATGTACTCGTTCTCCATTTTTAAAAAGTATTTGTAAGCCCAATCCATTCTCATCATCATCCACTTTAAAGATTTGTAATTTATCGTTAACAATTCTTATGCTTTCTAATGGAAATTTTTCTGTAACTTCTTCACTTTTAGCAAATAATCCATTTGATTTTTCATAATAACAAATTAAATTTTTATTAGTTAAATACATTTCATATATTTCCTCATAAACATCATTTGCCTTATACATTTCTACATCATTTGCTTGTTTAACTATCCCTTCATCATTTTCAAGTTTTAAATCTACCATAATTATCCCCCTTTTTAATTATCTTGAATTCTTTCAAATTCACAAATATCGCCTATATCACAATCTAGATACTCACAAATACGCATTAATACAGACACAGCAACTTCTTCATTCCTCCTCAATTTTGTCATTGTACCTGTTGCTATATTTAAGTCTTTTCTTAAGTTTACTGGAGTGATGCCTTTTTCAATTAACAATATCCATAGTTTTTTATAATTAATTCTCATAATATAGTACCTCCAATACTATATTTTTTCTGCTTATATTATACGAATTTTATCGATAATTGTCAATAAAAATGTCAAAAAATGTGTATAATTCGCAAGTTCTTGAGAAAAAAGTAAAAAAATCTATTGACAAACATATTGACAAAGAAAAAAGAAAGATGTATTATAAAATATATAAACACCATGAAACATAACGATTTTACAACTTTGAATGGTATAAAAAATATATTCTATAATTAAGTTAGTAATAAAAAAAATAAAACACTAAAGAGGGAGAAAAAAATGTCAAAAGAAAATTTAAGACTAAAAAGAGGAATCACTCTAATAGCACTAATAATCACAATAGTAGTAATGCTAATACTAGTAGGAGTATCAGTAAATGTAGCATTTAACGAAAATGGACTCATAGCAAATGCAAGAAAAGCAGCATTTATGGAAGAAATGATGCAAATAAAAGGGAAAATACAAGAACAAGAAGTATTAGAAAGATCGAATAAAAAAATAAAAAATACAATAGAAAAAACATGGAAAAAAGTTAAATTAGAAGAAGCATTAGAGTGGGATGACGACTTAAAAAAAGAAGTTATATATTGGGGAAAATATAAAGTAGGAATAAGCGAAATAACAAAAGAATATGCAAAAGAAAATGGAGACTCAATATTAGAACAAGTAAATAAAGAGGGAATAATTCCAAACCTATACTATGTAAAAGGAAGTTTTGCAAATGGGGAGCAAGAAGCATATATATATGATACAAAAGAACATGTATTATACAAAGTAGCAAAAACAAGAATTGTTTTTAGAGTAGTACACAGTATAGAAGAATTACAAAATGAACCAAGAGAAGAAACGATAGAAAACTTAATAGAAGAAGAAAGTAAAATAGTAAAAACAGGAAACATATCACACTATGAACCAGACTTATCAGGATTTAATACACTAAACACAACATTAGTATATTACAACGGAGAAGAAACAGAAGAAATATCAGCAGAAGAATACTATAAAAAAGGAAAACCAAGAGAAATACAAAAAAATGGAACAACATATGAATTTTATAACTATGAAAAACAAAAATGGGCAAACATAAAAGTAGAGAACCCAGACACAGGAACAGAAAGTTGGTGGGTATGGATACCAAGGTATGCATACAAAATAGATACAGAAGCAAAACAAAGCTCAATAATATTCATAGATACAAACAATGCACAAGCAAGTGGAGGAGAACTAGAAGAAGGATATATACCACACCCAACATTTGGAAACGATTTAAAAGGAATATGGGTAAGCAAATACGAACCAACACAAGTATCAAATATAAGTACAGGAGACTTTCCATATTACATACCAGACTTAGAAGGATTTAATGCAGACAACACATATATAGAATCATACGACAAAGAAAACAACAAATTTATAGAACAACCATTAAGAGAAATATTAGCTAAAAGCAGTACAATAGATGAAAAAGGAATAATAAAAGAAGCAGAAATAATATCAAACAAGATAGAAGCAACTTGGTATAACTATGAAGAAAAAATATATGCAAACATAAAAGTAGTAAATCCAGAAACAAAAGCAGAAAGCTGGTGGGTATGGATACCAAGGTATGCATATAGAATAGAAGGAAGTACAAGTTCAATAGTATTTATAGACACAAACAACAAACCATTTACAGGAGGAGAATTAGGAACAGGATATATACCACACCCAACATTTGGAAGTAATTTAAAAGGAATATGGGTAAGTAAATATGAACCAGTACTTTTGCCAGACGTAAGCACAGGAAATTCTACATACTATGAACCAGACTTAGAAGGATTTGATATAAACAATACATATATAGAACTATATGATGGAGTACAATTTACAGACCAACCACTAAAAGACGTTTTAAGTAATGAAAGTACAATAGAAAATAACATAGTAAAAAATCCAATTATAGATAAAAATAAATTAAAAGGAACATGGTATGACTATAACAAAAGAATATATGCAAACATAAAAATAAAAAATCCAGCAACAAACGCAGAAACTTGGTGGGTATGGATACCAAGGTATGCATATGAAATAGTAGGAACAACAAGTAAAATAATATTTATAGATGTAAACAATAAACCATTTACTGGAGGAGACTTACCAAGTAGTTACATACCACACCCAACCTTTGGAAACGACTTAAAAGGAATATGGGTAAGTAAATATGAACCAAGTCGGAGAAGTAAAAACTGAATAAATATAAAGAAAAATAAAGAAAAAGGTAAAGATAAAAATAAAGAAAAAAGAAGAAAATAAAGAAAGAAAACAAATGAAAGGAAAGTGAAAAAAATGATAAAAAAAATAATAAGTATAATGATAATTTTAATAATAGTTGCAATATGTAGCACAAGCTATGCAGCAATAAATATAACACCAAGCAAAACTGGAACAGACTCAATAGTAAATATAAAAGCAACAGTATCGTATGAAGTATGTCAACAAATGAATCAAGGAGAAGAGTCATTAGTAAACACAACAGTAAAACCACACTTAGCAACAAATAAAGATTGGGGAGCAGTATCATACTTTGCAAATAGTGTATATGGAACAAATGGACAAAATATTGGTACAGGAAACACAGTTGAAATAGAAGGAGTAGAATACTATTCAACAACACCAAATATAACAGGAGTAATGAATTGGGGAGCAAATCCAAAAGCTACAAAGTATACACAAACAGCAGGATTAATACAGGCTTATGATAATGAAACATCAACGGCAAAAGAAAATGTAATAGCATTATATAATAATAGAGACACAGATTTTGTAGATTATATAAATACAGGAACATGGAATGCAGACAGCACATTAGGTATGGCTTTTTATGAAACTGATTCAGTAGTTTCGAGTGATTGGAATTATATAGCAACTGAACCGAACTATCCTATCTCAATAAGACAAGGCTGGTTCGGTTACGGTGTAGGTACCTTTTCCACCCCCTATCGCGGTCGTGCTTCGGGTGCCCAATATAGCGAAATTACATTTAGACCTGTTATTTGGAATAGGTAAAAGATGAAAGACGAGAATAGGTACTGTTTCCTTTGCTCTTCATCAAAGATTAAATTAGTATAAAAATATATTAACAAATGACACTATGTCACATACAATATGCGACATAGTGTCATTTTAACATATAATTTATTTTATCAGATCTTCTTTATTTAAATGGAGTGATTAAGGAGGTTATTGGCGAAAATTTTTCCTCTCATTTTGCTCAAAAAATAATTTGATTAATCAACTGATATATAAATTATAACATATTAAAAATAATTTTCAACAGTTATTGTATTTAAAACAAATGTTTGATATAATACTACTATATAAAATTGCAAGGAGCTGATATTATGAATGAAGATGAAATTGAAATAAAAAACAATGCAATTATTCATAAAGATAAATCTTTGAATAGATTAGATTTGTCTTTTTTAAAACATATAGAATTAAGCGAATACAAAAAAAGTGAATTATTAGCATATTGGATACATGATTACGCAGTTTATCATGATCAAGAAAGAGATTTTGATGTTACTAAATCTGGCGTATTTCATAGAGGAGATATAATAAAAGTAAATCTAGGTTTTAACATAGGTAGTGAATTAGGTGGATTACATTATTGCGTTGTATTAAATAAAAAAGATAATCCCAAAAATGGAGTGTTGAATATTGTACCATTAACATCGAAAAAGGAAAATAAAAAATATCCTAAGTCTTGTGTAAATTTAAGTAATGAGCTTTATAATATTCTTAATCAAAATATTCAAAAAGAAAATAAAAGATTAAATAAATTATTAACTAAATTAGATGATTTGGAAGAAATACCAAAATCTATACAAGAATCTATTTCAAAAGAAATGAAATATATAGATCAATTAGGAAAAAGTATTAATCAATATAAAAAAGAAAGTATAGTTTTAATTAATCAAATTACTACAATAAGTAAACAAAGAATATTTTATGATATCGTTTTAAAAAATGTACGTTTATCAAACAAAAGTCTTGATTTAATTGATGAACAAATAATTAAGTTTTTTACCAAATAAAGAGGAGAGTTGCTTTTGAACTCTCCAATGTCATTTTAGACTCCCGCATTACTATTTAATAGCAATGGGTTAAGTTAAATATATTTTAACATATAATATTTAACTTGTCAAACTATATTTGACACTAATATTCTATGAATATTTATTAAATTTATACATTATTGAATGTACTTTTTAATAATTTCCAAAGTTATCAAATAATTCATCTTTTTACAGTTGATTTATCAATATATCGCCAAAGTGAGACAATTTTATTTAATTGGAGCGGGATGCGAGAATCGAACTCGCACGACCAGGTCGGAAGCATGGCATTCTACCATTAAATTAATCCCGCGTCTGTTTATAAAAAATTCTCCCAGAGTGTTCTGGAAGAATTCTTATGCTGGAGCAGGTAGTGGGAATCGAACCCACGTCATCAGCTTGGAAGGCTGAGGTTCTACCATTGAACTACACCTGCATTTTACCTGCTACGTTTATAAATTATAAACTAGGTTTAACGTTTTGTCAATACAAATTTGTAAATTTTTTTAGGTTTTTTTAAATTAATATTTACAAATGAAAATAACTAATATAAAATATGAGTATAAAATATTTATTAACCAATAAAATTACTAAATTGGAGGTTTTATGACTGAATTTATA
>CANQZZ010000043.1 GCA_947628465.1 uncultured Clostridia bacterium | reverse complement strand
AAATACCTTATGAAGTAGAAAAAATATCAGCATAAAATTTACACGATTTTGTGTCCAAAAACTTGACATAGATTCAAGTAGAAGAATTAGAAGAAATGAGTGAAGATGAAGAACTAAGAAGAGTAGCAGAATTAGAAGAAAAATATGAAAGAGATATAAAAAACATAAGAGAGAGTGGAAAGATAGATGGAAAAACCGAAGGAAAAAAAGAAGGTAGATTAGAAGGAAAACTAGAAGAGAAAAAAGAGATAGCAAAAAAATTAAAAGGAATAGGGATGACAATAAAAGAAATAAAGGAAATAACAGGATTAAGTGAAGATGACATAAAAAACATTAAATAAAACTTTAAATTAAACAATTTAGCTTTGAATTTAGAAATAGATTCAAAGCTATTTTTTTGTTGCAAAGATAATTATAGAAATTTAATTTTATTATTAGTATTTTCATATATTTTATTCAAAAATTTGAAAACAAAATTTTCCTTTAATTTTAAAAATTTCTAAAGTAAAAATGATAAAAAAAGCAATAATAAATAATATAAAATTTTAAAAAAAGGAGGATTTTTTTTATGAAAAAAATAGCAAGTATTATTACAATTTTTGTTCTTTTATTATTGCTTTCATTTTCAATAAATGTATATGCGCAAGACAAATTAGAAAACTTTAGTGTTAAAGTTGATAAAGAAATAGTACATCCAGGTGAAACTATTAAAGTAGATGTAGATTTTGGCGCTGAGTTAGGTGCATATACAGTAGATGTAGCTTATGATAGTAATTTATTAGAATATGTATCTTTTGAAGGTGGGCTGCAAAATAATAATGGTTCAAGAGTAAGAGTAGCTTTTAGTGATGATACAGGAGGTTCAAATCCAAGAAGTAATATGTCCGTTACATTTAGAGCAAAGGCAGATATTACAACATCAAATCCAACAGAATTAAAGGTAACAGCAACAGGACTTGCAGGACCTACTGCTTCTCCAGAATATGAAGAAATAACTACTCCTGTTACTAAGTCAATTACTGTAGAACCAGAATACGAAGATTATAATATTGCACTAAATTATGATGGCGATATTATAAAAAATGAAGAAAAAGATATGAAACTTGTAGTTTCATCAAGCATGGGTAGAAGCTATGCACATACAAGAATAATAGCAGAAGCAACTACTCCAGAAAATGAAACAGTAAAACTTAATGCAAAAGATCAAGAAGGATTAGAATATGATATTATCCAAAGCGGTTGGGGAAGCGATGAAGGAGACCCAATTGGTGGCAAAGATGTAGTTAAAGAATTAGATGTAAGAGGTTTATTTAGTGGAGCAGGTGACTATACTATAACATTTAAAATAATAGACAGAGAAAAGTCAGATGAAGCAATTGCTACAAAAGCATTTAAAATTTCTGTAAAAGACAGCAAAGAAGCTGCAAAGGCTCCTGATGAGACAAATACACCTGCACCAAATGCAACTAATAAAGAACCAGAAACATTACCAAAAACAGGAAGTAGCATATACTTTATGATAATTCCAATTTCTGCAATGCTAGTTGCATCTTATGTTTATTTAAAAAAAGAAGACTAATTAGATAGTTAAAGTGGCCTTATTTTACAAGACCACTTTATACATATTAATTTTATTTAGGAGCATTGCTTTATGAAAAAGAATAAAAAATATATAAGTGTTATTAGAATCATGATTATATTAGCACTTTTTTTAATAGCCCTTTATATCTTACTAGGAATATATAAAGAAAGTAGCATTAAATTAAAAGAAAATGACAATACTAAAATAGATGTAGAAGAAAGTAAATTAATTCAAGAAGAAACAGACAAGGAAGTAGAAAAAGTAAAAATTGAAAAATACTATTTAGACCACGAAACTTCTGCAAAACTTGTAATACCTAAAATTAATTTAGAAACTTGTGTACTTAAAAATTATAGTAAGGAAACACTTGATTTATCTCCTACAAAATATTGGGGACCGGATGCAAATGATATAGGTAATTTTTGTATAGTAGGACACAATTATAAAAAAGAAAACATGTTTTATGATTTAATAAATTTAGAAGTAGGAGATGAATTTGAATTATTAGATAATAAAAATGGAAAATATACTTATACTATTTATGACATATATAAAGTAAAACCAGATAACACTAAATGCTTAAATCAAGAAACAGATGGGAAAAGAATAGTTACATTAATTACATGTGTTAATTATTCAAATACAAGACTTATCATTAAAGCTTGTGAGAAAGGAAAAATATAAGTATGAAACACTTAAAGTCAGCATTTATAATAACATTTTTGCTAACGATATTTATATTAACAAATAAAAGCTACTCGGCTACTATAAAAGAAGAAATTGAAAATTTTCCAGATAGCTATAAGCCATATTTGCAAGAATTACAAAAGAAGCACTCAAATTGGAATTTTACTGCGCTTTATACTAATTTAGATTGGAAAAATGTAATAGATAATGAAAATAAATTTGGGACAAGCCTTGTGCCAAAATCATATTCTGATAGGTGGAAAAATACAGCTTCAGGTAAATACAATGTAGAGGTTGATGCAGGATGGGTTGATGCATCAAGAAGAGCAGTAGAATATGCAATAGATCCTAGAAATTTTTTAAATGAAGTAAGAATTTTTCAATTTGAAGAATTATCATACAACGCAAAAACAAACAACTTAGAAGGAATTGAAAAAATATTATATGGTACAGAATTTTATAACAGAATTGTAGATTACTTAGATAGCTCTCGGACATAAAATAACAACAAAAGATAAATATTCTGAATTAATATTATCAGCAGGAAAAACTTCTGGAGTAAGCACATACCATTTAGCATCTAGAATAAAACAAGAGGTAGGACCATTTTTATCACATAGTTCTATAAGTGGAAATGTTGAAGGATACAAAGGACTATATAATTTCTATAACATTGGCGCAACGAGTTCTACGGAAGATATGGGCGCAATAAAAAATGGACTTAAATATGCAAAGGACGGAAATGGGGCGAGCCAAAGCACGAAAGATAAATATTTAATACCTTGGAGCACTAAAGCAAGAGCAATAACAGGTGGTGCAATCTTTATTGGCTCTAGCTATATTAATGTTGGACAAAATACTATTTATCTTCAAAAGTTTCATGTTGTAAGCACTACAAGTAGCACGCTTTTTTGGCATCAATATATGACAAATTTACTTGCACCATATAGCGAATCTAAATCTATATATAACGGATATGTAAATACTGGAATGATAAATAACAGTATGTCTTTTATTATACCTGTATATAATAATATGCCCAATAACGTAACAGAAAATCCAAATATATTAGAAAGTGATTTTGTAAGTGATAATAAAAAAGTATATGCAAATGTAAGTAGTACATTAAATGTAAGATGTGGACCTTCTACTTCTTATGAAAGTATAACTACAGTTGATAGAAACGAAATAATGACAAGGATTGCAAAAGGAAGACAATCAGGTGATTTATGGGATAAAGTAAAACTTTCAAATGGTATTGTTCGGATATGTTTTCCATAATTATTTAGTAGAAGTTCCTGATAGAAAAATAGAGCAAATAAGATTATCAATAGATAACCCAGTTATAAATAAAGGAGAAACAAAAAAACTTAAGGTAGAAATTTTGCCAGAAGATGTAAAAGACCATAAAATAGAATTTACATCTAGCGACATAAGAGTTGCAACAGTAGACAGCAGTGGTAATGTTTTGGGAATAAGCTCAGGAAATGCAAAAATCCGTGCAAAAGCAGTAGAAAATAATGTGTTTTCAGAAATAGATATACAGGTATATTCGCCGGTTACAGATATAGTGCTAAATAAAGAGAACTTAATACTTCAGACCGAAGATAAATTTAAAATAAATCCAATAGTATTGCCAGAAGATGCAAGTAATAAAAATATTAAGTATAAATCAGATAACGATGACATAGCAACAGTAAGTAGCGATGGTATAGTGCAAGCAGTAGATATTGGAGATACAAAAATAATTGTTCAGTCAGATGACGAGAGTATAACTAAAGAAATACAAGTTAAAGTAGTTCAAAGACTTACAGAAGATGAAATAAGCTTTGATGAGCCTCTTAGAGTGGAACAAAATGAGATAAGTGGATGGGATATAAATAATCTTACAGTAGGAAAAGTAAAAGAAATGATTCATACAAAATATAAATTAGAAATATATAACTATAAAGACGAACCATTAGATGATGAAAAATTAATAGGAACAGGCTCAAAAATTAGAATAGTAGATGAAAACAATATAATAAAAATGGAATATGAGGTAGTTATATATGGAGACTTAACTGGAGATGGAAAGATTAATACTATAGACTTACTAGTTTTGCAAAGACATGTACTTGAAATAGAAATGCTAAATGGAGCATTTTTAAAGGCTGGAAATATTAATAAAAATGGAAAGAACCCATCAACTATAGATTTATTAATTATACAAAGACATATATTAGAATTAGAACTAATAAAACAGTAGGAGGAAATAAGTTTTATGAAAATTTTACAAAAAATTAGTATATTAATAATTTTAATATTGTTATCTTTAGCAAATATTACTTTTGCAAAATCTCAAATAGAGATAACTTCAAACAAATCTATAGTAAAAAAAGATGAAGAAGTAGATTTTTCAATTAATATAAATGATGCAAATGTAGCGGCCCTCACATTAGAAATTTATTGGGATACATCAAAATTAGAATACGTTAAAGGTCCTGAAAATTCAAATAATTTGGGAAATAGAGCAATATACACTTGGGTTAGTAGCACTGGGGAAAATGAGGAAGTAATTAATATAGATGGTTTTAAATTTAAAGCAAAAGAAGATGGAACAGCAATAATTGCAGTGACTGGCGAGTTTTTTAATGCTAATATGGAAAGAGTGGATGTTGGAAGCGGAAGTTTTGAAATAAAAATAGGGGAAGAAGAACAAAGCATAGATGAAACCCAGCAAATAAATATACAAAATGAAAATGCAGGCGATGATAACACGGATTTAGCAATCCTTAGATTAAATGCAGAAGGTATAAATCCAGAATTTAATAAAGATATAAAGGAATATTATTTTGTAACAGATAAGCAAATAGATAAATTAGATATACAAGCAGTTCCTGTAAATTCAGATGCAAAGGTAAGTATACAAGGAAATGAAAATTTAAAAAATGGAGAAAATACAATTACTATTAATGTAGAATCAAAAGATAAAACAAAAAATTCTGCATATAAAATATATTTAACAAAAACTAATAATTTAGATTTGGCAAATGCATCTTTAGAAACATTAGCAATAAGACAGGCAGACTTAAATCCATTATTTGATAGTAATATAACTAAATATAATTTAGAAATAGCAAATAATATTGATAAAATTGATATACTTGCTATTCCACAAAGAGAAAATGCAAAAGTAAATATAATCGGAAATGGAGAAATGAAAGTAGGAGATAATAAAATTGAAATTGATGTAACAGCGCAAAATGGCACTACTCATAAAAAATATGAGATTACAGTTCATAGAAGAAATAACGAAGAAGAAACAAAAAGTAAGGAAGAAAAAGAAGTTCAAGCAGAAAGATTGTCGGCAATCATGCAAGAGGAAAACACTAAAATTAACAATAATGAAGTAGAAAGAAAAAACAAAAATACAATTCTAATTGCAAGTGTAATAATAGCTTTAATAATTGCATCTGCTATTGGAGTAAGAATTTGGATAATTAGGATAAAAAAGAAATAATTACAAAAAAATTAATAACCCCCTATTCAAAAGTAATGTTATATGCTATAATATTAAAGGTTAAAATGCAAAACAAATATTGCAAATTATAAAAACATATAATTAAAGAAATTTTGAGAGGGGGAAAAAACATGTCAGGACATAGCAAATGGCATAACATAGCAGCAAAAAAGGGTAAGGCTGATGCAGCAAGAGGAAAAATATTTACAAAACTTGGAAGAGAACTATTAATAGCAGTAAAAGAAGGTGGACCAGAACCTTCAGGAAATTCAAAGCTAAAAGCTGTAATTGCAAAATGTAAGGCAGCAAATATGCCAAATGATACAATAAATAACGCAATTAAAAAAGCTTCAGCAAGCAATGAAAATTATGAAGAGATTACTTATGAAGGATATGGACCAAATGGTGTTGCAATAATAGTAAATGCATCAACTGATAACAAAAATAGAACGGCAGCAGATTTAAGACATGTTTTTGATAAAGCAGGTGGAAATTTAGGAACAAATGGTTGTGTATCATATTTATTTAATAAAAAAGGTGTTATTGTAATAGATAAAACAACAACAAATCTATCTGAAGACGAAATAATGCTACTTGCAATAGATAATGGAGCAGAAGATTTCCAAGTAGAAGAAGAATGCTATGAAATCACAACAGATCCAGCAGATTTTACTAATGTAAGAGAAGCTCTAGAAAAAGAAAATATAGAATTTGTAGAAGCATCTGTTCAAATGGTTCCAACAACATATATAGAATTAGACGAAAAAGCAAGTGAAAGAATGCAAAGACTAATTGATAATTTGGAAGACTTAGATGATGTTATGGATGTATATCATAACTGGGATGAATAATTAATTGCATAAATTAAAGTAAAAAAAATAGCCCATTTGTTGAATTTTTAAATTCAACATTTAGGGCTTTTTTATTAGTCTTATTTAATTTACGATTAACTTTTTAGTATAATCTAAATTAGCTTTTGAATCATATTCATATCCTAAAGTATAAATATTTGTAGCAAGTATATCTTTTTCTAACATACCTTTTAAAAGTTTACTATTGTTTTCTTCCATAAATTTTTTTACAGATGTAACAACAGGATATTTAGATTTTGGGTCACTTAAGCTAGCTAGCAAAGATTTTCCATATTTACTTACACCAAGCACTCTTACATAAGGATTTGCTTTATATGAATTTTGAATATCTTTTTTAGTAATATTTAATAAAGCATAAAGTAAAATTCTTTGTATTCTAGAGCGAGTATATCTTTTTGATTTTATATTACTAATTAAATCTTCTAAATTATTACATGAAGATGAAGCAGCTTTAATTGAATATTCAAGACCTTCTGTAACATCTTGAAGATTTGCTATCTCTTTAGCTGTCATTTTTCTTAAAGTATAAAGTATTTCTTTTTCATAAATAGAAATGTCACTTATAATTTTTCCATGTTTACTATTAAGATTAATAGTATTATATGCTGGAATAGGAACAAGTTTTTCTATATCTTGACTGTTTGCAATCATATTTCTAATTGCTGTAGCGCTTGCAAATCTATCTCTTGTTTTTAAACTATTGTATCCTTCATCAACTCTTTTGACTGTAAAAGGAATAACTTTGCTGTTTAATTTTTTCATAGCTTTTAAATATTCTATTCCAAGTATATTATTAGGACTTGATAAAACATTAGCATATTTTCTTACATCATTTAAATAAAGGAGAAGAGCATTTTCTCTAGCTTTAGGAAAAGATAATCCTTTAGATAATTCATGAGCAAGTATTGTTTTATATTCTTTAGGTTCAGCATATAAAACATTAGCAATATTATTTAAAACATCTATATCGCCACATTCACTTCCAAATGAAAGAGTAACATCATCAAAAGCATCTAATATTTTTAAAGCGCCTTCTGCAAAATTTTCAGCACTTGAAATACTATAAACTACAGGAAGTTCAACAACTAAATCAAATCCGCATTGAAGAGCAAGTTCTGCTTTAGTCCATTTGTCAAGTATTGATGTATCACCACGCTGACAAAAGTTACCACTCATTATGCATATTGAGAAGTCTGGATTAATTAATTTTTTTGATTTTTGCAAATGATATAAGTGTCCATTGTGAAATGGATTATATTCTGCAACTACTGCTAAGATTTTACTCATATATTTTATCTCCTAATATTGAAAAAATAATACATTTATTGATATAATATCATAAAATATAAAAAAATACAAATAAAGGAGCCAAAAATGGATAAGATTATAATATACACAGATGGAGCATGCTCACGGAAATCCTGGACCAGGTGGATGGGGAGCAATTTTAATGTTTAATGATGCAAAAAAAGAAATAAGTGGAGGAAATAGTAATACAACAAATAACATTATGGAAATAACAGCAGTTATTGAATCATTAAAGCAATTAAAAAGGCCATGCGAGGTAGATTTATATAGTGATAGCGCTTATGTAGTAAACGCATTTAACAATGGCTGGATATATAATTGGATGAAAAATAATTGGAAAACTTCTGGAAAAGGGCCAGTTAAGAATAAAGAATTATGGCAAGAATTATATGATTTATGCAAAATTCACAAAGTAAATTTTATAAAAGTAAAAGGACATAGTGATAATGAGTTCAATAACAGATGTGATGAGCTTGCAAGAAGTGAAATTAATAATTAAATTTAAAACTATTACTAAAGCATTACATTAATATTACATTTCTGTAACATTGTTGAAAACACGGTATATTTTGACATATAATATATAATAATAAATATATGTGGAGGTAACAATGGAAAGTTTTGCAGAATATATACTTGCAGAAGAAGATTTTGCAAAAAAAGTAGAAATAATGGTATATTTAAAGAAAAAAACAAATATATTCTTTGATAATTCTGTAATTTACAAAGCTTTTATTGTTAGTTTATTTATTGATACAATGGACATACCAGAGGATAAGAATAAGCTTATAACAGCAATGATGTTATGCCAATGCAAAAAAGTTGATAATGCTCAAGATATGGAAAAGATAAAATCTTATGCAACAGAAAGTGCAAATTTTATTAGCAGACTTGGATTCTCAAAAGATTTTTGCTTAATATGCGAGCAACACAACAGATATAGTAATAGTTTGCCAAGAAAAAAAGAAAGTGATATTTTGGAACTTGCAGACCAATTTGGGGGTATGTTATTAGATAGACCTGAAAGAGTTGCATTTCCAATAGATGAAGCATTAATCCTATTAGAAAGTAGAAATTTAAAAAATTGTAGTAACAGCTATTTGAAACAGTTTAAAGAATTCGTAAATATAGCAAAGGAGGTAAATGCTACATGGTAGATTTTAGTAAAAATTGTGGCTTATCTAGATTAGGACGAGATGCTAATAAATCAATGGGAGAATTTTTAGGAATTATCAATACTGTTGGCGAAGAAATGAAATCAAAAATATTAGAGGAAAAGAAAAGACAACATGAAAAACCTCAAACACAACAAAATCAAAATAAAGATTATGGATTATATTTTTAAATAATGGGTTGCAATTTTCATGCAACCTAAATTTATATATAAATAAAGGATGGAATAAAATATGTACGAAGTTTTTGCAGATTTACATGTACACATAGGAAGAAGCATAAGTAATAAGCCAATAAAAATAACAGCAGCAAGGAGTTTAAATTTTGCAAATATTGCAAAAGAGTGTAGAGATAGAAAAGGTATAGACATAGTAGGAATAATAGATTGTGCATCGCCTTATGTTATAGAAGATATAGAAAACTTTTTAAAAACAGGAGATGCTTATGAAATAAAAGACGGTGGAATAATTTATAAAGATAAAGTTTGTATAATACTTGGAAGTGAAATTGAAACATCTGAGAAAGGGATAATTGAAGGTCATTGTGGTAGTGCTCATAATATTTGCTTTTTCCCTTATTTAGAAGATATAAAAGGATTTTCAAATGAGATGAGTACTCATATAAAAAACATTACACTTAGCTCTCAAAGAGCTGATATTTCCGCTTATGAATTAATTGATATTGTAGAAAAATATAATGGAATATTAATACCAGCACATTGCTTTACACCACA
>CANQZZ010000042.1 GCA_947628465.1 uncultured Clostridia bacterium | reverse complement strand
AGATTAAACAAAGATGACTATGTTATAGGAATGGAATCTATAATTTCTGGAAGTACAGCAACACTTCTTGCAATAACGGAAAATGGATTTGGAAAGAGAACTGAAGTTGATGAATATAGAGTGCAAACAAGAGGTGGAAAGGGAGTAATTACATATAAAATTACACCAAAAACTGGAGATATTGTTGGAATTAGAATTGTTGTAGATTCAGACGATGTAATGTTAATTACAGATACAGGAACAATAATAAGAATTAGTGCTGCAGACATTAGTATACTTGGAAGGTCTACACAAGGTGTTACTCTAATGAGAACAAACGAGGGAAAAGTTGTAAGTATAGAAAAAGTACCAGAAGAGAAAGAAGATGAAGAATAAAATGACAGAGGAAGAAAGAAAAAGGTATTTTGGAATATTAGTAGAAGATTTATATAGTAGGCTAAAAATTATATCAGAGGGAACAATCGATGAAGATAGAAAAAAAGAAATAGCGGCAAAAGAAATATATGAATTTTACGAAGAATATAAAGAGAAATACGGAATAAAAAGTATTGATGAAATAATGAAGGAACTTGATAGAGTAAATGCAAGCATGGAAAAAACAAATAAATTAAGCAAAGAAACTGAAAAAGAAGAAAGATAAAAATATAAATTTAGTCTTGATTTAAGCAAAAAATTATGTTAAGATATATAACATATTAAAAACAAAGAAGAGGACAAGACAGATAAAGTAAAACTAACAGAGAGCTAGATACAGGCTGAGATTCTAGTAAGATAATAATTTATTTGTTATCACCTTGGAGTTGCTTAAATGAATATAAGTAATTTAAGCCGTAAATCGTGCGTTAAAGATATAAGAGATGTATAAATTATAAATTTATATAAATTAGGTGGTACCGCGTTTGAAAAATCGTCCTATGTCTAGGGCGATTTTTTTGTTAATAATAAAAGGAGGAATAAAAATGAGTGAAGAAAAAAAGGATTATGGAAAAACATTAAACTTGCCAAAAACAGATTTTCCAATGAGAGCAAGTTTGCCTGAGAAGGAGCCAGAAATTGAAAAAGAAATTTTTGATAATGACTTGTATGAAAAAATATTAAAGAAAAATGAGGGACATGAGCATTTTGTGTTGCATGATGGACCTCCATATGCAAATGGCGAAATTCATATAGGGCATGCATTAAATAAAATATTAAAAGATACTATTGTAAGATATAAAGCCTTAAAAGGATATTATACTCCATACATACCAGGATTTGATACACATGGTATGCCAACAGAGAAAAAAGCAATTGAAAAATTAGGATTAGATAGAAATAATATGCCTGTATCTAAATTTAGAGACGTTTGTTTAGATTTTACAAAAAATTATAAAGATAAACAAATAGAAGGATTTAAAAGAGTTGGTGTTTTAGGTGATTGGAAGGACCCTTACATCACTTACGAACCACGTTCAGAGGCACGACAACTTGGTGTATTTTATGATATGTATAGAAAAGGGTATCTATATAAAGGATTAAAACCTGTATACTGGTGTACAGATTGTGAAACAGCTCTTGCAGAAGCAGAAATTGAATATCAAGATGTTGATACAATGTCTATATATGTTAAATTTGAAGTAGTTGATTCAAAAGGAAAATTTGATAAAGAAAATACGTATTTTGTAATATGGACTACAACACCTTGGACATTACCAGGCAATGTTGGTATTACAATAGGTGGAGAATTTGAGTATTCAATAGTAAAAACTGAAAACGAAAGATTAATAATTGCTACAGAATTAGTAGATAATGTAATGAAAGAAGCAGGAATAGAAAAATATGAAACTGTGCAAACATTGCAAGGAAGTGAGCTTGAAGGAGTACTTTGCAAGCATCCATTCTTAGATAGAACATCAAGAGTAGTGCTTGGAAGTGATGATACAATAGTTGTAGACCTAGGTACAGGTACAGGAGCAGTTCATACAGCACCTGGCTATGGTAAAGAAGACTATTTGTGCGGATTAAAGAACGATTTAGAAATTGTAGTTACTGTTGATGGAAAAGGTTTCCAAACAGAAGGTGCAGGAATATTTGCAGGACTAAGATATGATGAATCTAACGATAAAATAATAGAATGGCTAGAAGAAAATAAATATTTATTACACAAACAAAAACTAAATCACTCATATCCACATTGCTGGAGATGTAAAAATCCAATAATATTTAGAGCTACAGAGCAATGGTTCTGCTCAGTAGATAAGTTTAAAGATGAAGCAATTAAAGCTGCAGAAAGTGTTAAATGGATTCCTTCTTGGGGAGCTGATAGAATGACCAATATGATAAAGGAAAGAGCAGATTGGTGTATATCAAGACAACGTACATGGGGAGTTCCACTTCCAATATACTATTGCAAAGAATGTGGAAAAGAATATATAACAGAAGAATCAATAGAAAAATTAAAGAAAATATTTAAAGAAAAAGGATCAAATGCATGGTGGGATTTGACAGCAGAAGAATTAATGCCAGAAAATGCAAAATGCGAAAAATGTGGATGCCATGAATTTGTTAAAGAAAAAGATATAATGGATGTATGGTTTGACTCTGGTTCAACACATCAAAGTGTATTAGTTGATAGAGGAATAGATTACCCAGCAGACCTTTATTTAGAAGGAGCAGACCAGTATAGAGGATGGTTCCAATCTTCACTTTTAACATCTGTTGCAGCAAATGGAATAGCACCATTTAAACAAGTTCTAACACATGGATGGACAGTAGATGGTGAAGGAAAGAAAATGTCTAAGAGCTTAGGAAATGGAATAAGCCCTCAAGAAATTATAAAAGAATATGGAGCAGACATATTAAGACTTTGGGTTTTATCATCAGATTATCAATCAGATGTAAGTTTATCTAAAGACATATTAAAACAAATAACAGAAGTATATAGAAAAATGAGAAATACAGCAAGATATATCTTAGGAAATACAGCTGATTTCAATCCAGACAAAGACCAAGTTGAATATGAAGAACTAGAAGAAATAGATAAATATGCATTATTAAAACTAAATGATTTAATAAAAGAATGTACAGAAAGCTATGACAGATATGATTTCCACGAAGCATACCAAGCAATAAATAGTTTTTGTGTTATAGACATGAGTAGTTTCTATTTGGACATTATAAAAGATAGATTATATAGTTCAAAAGCAGATGCAAAGGAAAGAAGGGCAGCTCAAACAACAATGTATATAATTTTAAATGCATTAGTTAAAATGCTTGCACCACTTACATGCTTTACAGCAGAAGAAATATGGAAATACATGCCTAAAACTAAAGAGGCAGATGTGAAAAGTGTTATGCTAACAGATTATCCAGTTGTTAATGAGAAATATAACAATGAAGAATTAAGAGAAAAGTGGAAAAAAATAGTAGACATCAAAGAAATTGTTTCAAAGAAATTAGAAGAAGCAAGGGCAGAAAAAGTGATAGGACATTCATTAAATGCAAAAGTAATTCTTTATGCAGAGGGAAATTTGTATAATTTCATAAAAGATAATTTAAAACTATTACAAAGTGTATTTATAATATCTAAATTAGAAGTAGAAGAAAATAAAAGAGACGCAGAAGTAAAATTAGGAGTAAAAATAGAACAAGCAGAAGGACAAAAATGCGAGAGATGCTGGATGTATTCAACTACTGTTGGGGAAGATAAAGAAAATCCTACAATTTGTGATAGATGTAGCCATGTTTTGAAGAGCTAAAGTAAAATTAAAACTGAGAATAATAAAAATGGGAAACAGAAATGAAAAAATCATTTCTGTTTTTTTAATCTGATATCATCACCATAAAATTTATATATATCATAGTAACCAATAAATCTCGAAACCAAGCGCTCATCATAGGTATTTAGTAATCCTTTTAAATCAAGATTAGTAGATATAATTGTTTTTAGAGGTTTGCCATCTTTATTGAAAAGTCTCGTATTTATTATTTTGTAAAGTTCAGTAAATTTCATACTATTCATAGTTTCTGTACCTAAGTCATCTATTACTAACAAATCAACTGATAATAAACTCTTTGAAATGCCTGCTTGATTTTCTGGTTTTGCAAACAAGTCTGAAATTAAGTTGTCAAGCATAACAGGAGCAGTTTGGTACATTACTGTGTTTCCTTTTTTTAACAACTCATTAATAATACAATTTGATATAAAAGTTTTACCAAGACCAGTTCCACCAGTAAAAATAAGGTTTTTTGTTGTAGAATTGTCAAAATTTAAAATGAAATTCTCTGCAGCTTTTTTTATATCAATAATATTTTCTCTTGGAGATATATTTGAATTATATTTTTTTTCATTAACTTTATCTGAAAATAGATTTATATTAAAATTGTCAAATGTTTGGTTATCAATATTGTTTTGGTTATATTCCAAATTATATATGTTTTGCTTTAAACAGTTACACATAACAGAAGAACCGTTTTCAAAAACATATCCAGTGTCCTTACAAATATCACAATCGTATTTTATATCAAGGTAATCTTTTGGAATATTAATAGATTTGAGTAAGGCTTCTTTTTCTTTTTTTAATATTTCAATTTCCTTTTTTAATTCGTCTAAAACTTTTGGTGAATTGCTTTTTAAGATTTCTTTTGCGCAGTTTATGGATATAGAATTTAATTTATCATCAATTTCCTGTAATTTTGGATTTTCTAAATATAATTTAGTTTTTCTATTTTCTGCATCACGCACATGATTTAATCTTTTTTGTTCATATTGAGTTAATAAATCACTTAATATAGGATTAGCCATTAATTCACCTTCTTATTTGCATATAAATCTTCTAAATTATCATAATTTCTTTGTTCATAATTTTTATAATTAGTTTGCTTTTGCAATTGTTTAACACTCTTCTTTTTTTGCTTCATTTCTTCTAAGAAGTTATTTACATCTGTTTCTGTTTTTAAATTTCTATCATGCCAATCTGATAGCAATTTATCGAAATAATCAAATGTAGGGTTGGCTTTAGCAGTAGTTTTTTTAAGTGCAATATTTATAACTTTTAAATCATAGTTGTACTCTAATACCCACTTTTCTATATATGCTTCTTCGAATTGAGTAAAAGGAGTATATCTTCGTAATTTCTTTGCGATATCCTTTTTTATTTTATTCATTTTTTCTTGTTTTTCTGAATAAATTTCTAAATCTTCATAAGTTTTTATATTATTCTTATGCCATGCTTCTGCAACAGCTTTTACATAGTTTTTATGAAGTGCAGATTTATTAAAACAATAATCAAAAAGTGAAATCATTACTTGTTCGTCGAAGTTATATTGTTTAAACCATAAATCTATATCACTATACCAAGCTGGTGACATTACGCCTTGGAAATATAAATTATTAATACATTCTATAGCTTTTGCTCTGTATTTACTATCTTCATTTTTCTTTATATCTTCTTTAGACAAAGTAAGGTTTGGAGAATATAATTTGTGCAATTCTATTTCTTGCAAATTGGTTAATATATATCCATTTGCTTTTTTTATTAAAACACCTTTTTCCTCCCAATATTTAAAAGCTGCATCTATAGTTTGCAAAGGAATATTTAATTTTTTAGATAAGTCTGTAAGTTTAATATCTTTATCGTATTTATTTAAGAATAACATACATAGATATATCTTAATAAAATCACCGTCTGCTTCGCTCATATATTCTGTGAAAAAAACATCAGGGACTTCTGTATAAGAAAATATCATAGGCTTATCTTTATTTTCTAGTTTCATAATATATTCCTCCAAAATTTAGTACAACAATTATATCATTTTAAATAAAGCATTACAACTAAATAGGAGGAAAAATATTAGCTATTTTTCATATAAAAGTAAATTTTTGGCCTTTTTAGGAATTTAAAAAGATAAATTAATACATATATAAAATTTTCGTGATTAAAGCCTATAATACTAAACAAAAGCAAAGGAAAACATAGAATTATAAAACACGAAATTTTAATTGATACATTTGAAATAAATATATCAAGAAGGCAAAAGATAAAAGCATCCCAAACGATATTTAATATTAATGTAGAATAATCAATAATGCCAAACAGTTTATTTTTAAAAGCATAGTTTTGTGGAAAAATATATTTCATAAATATTTATCACCTCTTTAATAAGAATCATCAAAACAATATAATTTATTTAATAAATAATGACTTAAAACTAGAAAGACCAGCACTTACGTCAGTAGATAGACCTCCCATAAATTCCTTAATGAAAGAATTTGCTCTAATTAGAGCATAAATAGATCCGAGATATACAAATTTTGAGAATATATCAGAGCTATCAAATTTAATAGAAAATGAAATTAAAAGTATCAATGAAATTAAGATTTGCAGAGACAAAAGAGATATAAATAGTTTGCTCCACGACTTAAATATCCAAGAAGTATTGTGGTTAATAAGTGAAATAAATGCGAAGGGAGCAAATATAATAAATACTTTTATCAGTACATACCTAATACTATAAGATATAGCTAAATTTAAAAGCCCTATTGAAACGAATCCTTTCATTAAACCGTCAAGGGAAAAAATATTTAACTCTGCACCATCAGTATACACAGTTGAATTAAACTTTTGAATAAAAGATGATAAGCAAATATTCTCATTAAATACATTTTCTCCAACTTCTCTTATTGCAAGAGAAACGTTGGAAAAAATTGTAATAAATTGTTCTACAAGGAACAAAGAACTATTCATAGCTAAGGCTGCTAAAAACAGCTTAAAAACAAATTGAGTAGGATTTTGTACTTGTGAAAAAGTAAATTTAGACAGCATAAGAAAACAGGCATAATATAATGTAAATCCAACCAGCAACGAGTTGCAAATTAGAATTAAGCCACTTGTATTAAAAGTTCCTAATATTTTTTCTAAAGAAGCATCCTTTAAAATGTTTGGTCCTATAAACAATAAATCATCCAACACAGAATAAAGCGAATTATCAATAGAAGAAAACAGATTAGTAAATAGAGCATTAATAGTTTGAGTAATTGCTTCTACAATATTTATTTGAGAATCTTCCAAATTTCCACCTCACCATCTTAAGAAAGTAATAATTCGATGGTAGAAAGAATTAAATCAATAGCTAAAATAAAAGCATAAGAAAATAGTGTACCATTAATTACTTTTTTACCAATACGAATTCTTTCTTCATCACCAAAACTAAACTTTCTCATAAACACACCAGTTCCAACAGCAACAGCAGCTGCAGGCGTTGCAATTTTTATTATCCAACCTTTAATTGCTTCAAAACCAGTAATTAATTTAGAAACTAATTTTGGATATGCTGCAAAAGTAGAAAATGAAAAAGTAATTATAAAAATAAGAGATAGAATAAAAGTAAATGTAAAATAAAATATAAGTTTTTTCTTCATAAGTTTTCACCACCTTTTTAAATAATTTTTAAATTGTTATTTTTTACTTCTTTTTTTGTTTCAGAGTGTTTAAAATATGGGATCAAGTCAAGTTTGCAAGGAGGCAAGATTTTATTTCCTGTTGATAAAAATGCAATACAGGAAAATGTTTCCAACTGCTGAGTAAAAAAGTTAACATCATAGATATAATCAGTTTGAATTTGAGTAGTAATTGTTTCAGATAAATTTGATTTTCGTGAAGCAAGTGAATTTGTAAAGTAATTGTAATTAGTCTCTTGTGCATTTTCAGATATATTTTTAGAAACTTTAGTTTTATCTTCTCTACCGAGTTGCTTTTGAGCACTTTCAATAGTATATATATCATCTGTTCTAAGCCATAATTTATTTACTAAGTTTTGGATAATTACTTTAACAGAAGCTTCATTTTGTATAGTGTGCAAAATAGAGGAATAACTTTGGGTAGAAACTATATTTATGCATTTAGATTCTCTGCTTTGTGCAAAAAAATCTGCATCAGATGTTGTTACATATTCATGATATTCATCGCACATAAATACAGTAGGATTTAGCTTACCTTTATCCTTTGCAAGTTGCGAAAGAATTTGTGATTGAAAATCTAATTTTAGATATGCTGCAATTATTTTAGATAAGTTTTTGTATTCTGCAATATTCATATTAAGAACAACAATTTTTCCTCCATTTATTACATTATCGAAGTTTTCAAAATTAATCTCATCTTTGTCAGGGCAAAAAACTTTAGAAATATTAAAATCAGAAACAAATAAACCTGTAATTCTTGTTATTTCAGATTTCAAAATGGATTTGGTTCTTTCATCTAAAGCTGTGTATTCGTTTTCGAAAAAATATAAAGAAGAATACAAATTATATACATCTTCGATGCTCATCTTTCCAGATAAAAACAAAGTCCTTAAGTCATTTATTTTTGTCATATAATAATCCTCTTTACTAATTAAATTATGAATTTCGCTAAAAGTAACATACCCATTGTTGTACAACCTACAAAGCTTAATACTTTCTGTGATAATGTCTTGAACTTTATCTAACCAGTAGGACTCTGAATTATTTGGAGAAAACAGTTCTAAAATTGTTTTTAATCTATTTGCAAGAACACTAGGATTAAGATTTGGTCTGTCTAATGGGTTATATCTAGTATTAGAGTTTAAACTTATTTCAATTATATCTTGCGTTCTATCATATTGCTGCGCATAGTTTAATACTTGGCTAAAAAAATTTCCCTTTACATCTAAAATTAGCATACCAAATTTAGGACTATCAGATTCCATAAACTGCCTAAGAATAGGATACATTAAAGAACTTGTTTTCCCGAGAGCCAATTGTTCCTGTGATTAATATATTTTGATACAATCCTTTTTCTTCTATTGAAACTTTCTCAAGAGTACCTGATTTATTACCAATAAGTAACGAAAAAGCTGATTTATCTGAAATAGTATTAACTTTTTGTGGCTTTTTTTCTGGAATATTTTTTAATCCGAAAAAATTGGATATAGAATTTAGTATTAAAAAATTTGCGATAAATAAGTTAATTGTATAAATAATCTTGATATAAAACCAAATTGTGGGATATTGTTTGACAATATCAAAAGGATGAATTGCATAAGGAAAAATTAAACTTTTAGCAGTTAAAATTGGTTTAAAGATGATTAATAACACTATTGAAATAAATATTGAAAATAAAACTACGAAGAACTTTGCTTTAAAGAATTTCAAAATAACCTCCTATGAAAATTTACAAATCAAGAGTTTTCTTTTTCATATTTAATATAGATCCTTGTGAGTTATGGAATAATATGATATCAATTAAAGAATAAATTGAATAAAAAACAATGAAAAAATCTATAATAAAAGAAATAAAGAATAGATGAAATAAAATAATGATTACCTCCATCGTTTACATTTTTTACCATCATAATACATTATTTTAAATTTGTCTATACTTTTTTGAAAAAATGTGATAAAATTTTATATCATAAAAGCTAGGAGGAATAAAAAATGATAGAAAAAACAACGAAAATAGGTGAAATATTAAAAGTCGCACCAGAAAAAGCTGATATATTATTAGAAGCAGGAATGCATTGTTTAGGATGCCCAGCTTCACAAGAAGAAACTTTAGAAGAAGCTTGTCAAGTTCATGGAATTGATGTTGATGAATTACTTAAAAAAATAAATGCATAAAACATAAAATTTCTAGTAAAATGAAAAAAATAAAATAAAATTTCAAAAAAACATTGACAATTAACAAAAAATATTGTAAGATATTTAAGCAACTGTCGAAAGAGCGGTTGCTTATAATTCTTTTTAGAGAATTATGGGCCATTAGCTCAGGTGGTAGAGCACTTGACTTTTAATCAAGTTGTCCCGCGTTCGAGTCGCGGATGGCTCACCAAAGCAAATACTAATTCTATATACTAGGAAGTTTTTAATTTTCTGGTATATAAATTGGTTAGTATTTGTTTATATGAGGCCCGTTGGTCAAGCGGTTAAGACATCGCCCTTTCACGGCGGAGACATGGGTTCGATTCCCGTACGGGTCACCA
>CANQZZ010000041.1 GCA_947628465.1 uncultured Clostridia bacterium | reverse complement strand
GTTACTGGAATAACTTTTCCTTTTTCGTCAAATATTTGTGTCATTCCAAGTTTTTTTCCTAGTATTGCTTTCTTCATCTTATTCTTCCTCCTTAATTACTATTGGCTAATAAATATTAGCTTGGTTTTAAGGTAATCTATAGTTATAAGTTTTTAGCTTTTAACTTTTTTAGCCTTCTAACCTTTAAAATTATAATTTCATTTCTACATCTACACCAGCTGGCAAATCTAATTTCATTAGGCTGTCTATTGTTGTTTGTGTTGGATATAGAATGTCTATAACTCTTTTATGTGTTCTCATTTCAAATTGTTCTCTTGAATCTTTGTGTTTGTGTGGAGAACGTAAGATTGTTACTATTTCTCTTTTTGTTGGTAGTGGAATAGGTCCTGAAACTTTTGCACCTGTTCTTTTAGCAGTATCTACTATTTTTTCTGCAGACTGATCTAAAACAACATTGTCATAAGCTTTAAGTCTTATTCTGATTTTTTCACTTTGAACAGTTTTTTTAGTAACTTTCTCAGTTTTTTCTTTTTTTGCTACTTTTGTTTCTGTAGCCTTTGCTGTAGTTTTCTTTGTTGCTGCTTTTTTTGTTGTAGTAGTTTTCTTTGCTGTACTACTCTTTTTTGTTGTAGCTTTTTTTGCTACTTCTTCTGTCACTTCTTTTTCTGCCATTGTTAAATTCCCTCCTTTAATTTTGTTGTGATTTAATATCACGATTTACTGCCTGAGGAAAGTTCTTAACGCACCCTGGTGTTTCTTTTTAAAACATTTTTTAAGCCTAAGTTACATTATTATTTTATATAAGTGACTTAGGACAAGTGTGCTTTTTTAAAACTTATCCGCCTAGGTCTTAAGCCAAGACATACTCTGCGAAAGTTCCCTCCAGTTCTTACGTCCGTAAGAATGTAGCCACATTTCGCTTCATCGCAAATCTACACGCAAGTTATATTATACAACGCATTATATGTGGATGTCAAGCATTTTTTATAATTTTTTTGAAAATATAAGCATAAAGATAGCGCTCCTTTTTAAGAGCGCTTCTGTATTTTATATTATTTAAAATTCTATATTCCAATATGTTGTACTATCTGTACTATTTTTCTCATCTTTTGTTGCAGATACTGAAGGGTCTAGAGAAACAATAGAAACAAATGAACTACTGTCTCCCACATCTAACTTCTGTGTGCCAATCCAGTCTATCCCCTGCGTTTCTCTTATCCCGCAATTCCATAGAGCGTTACCGTGACGGTATCTTGAAGCAATCCAGTAATGTCCAAATAAAGCGCTTTCAAGCGCACGTCCCTTATC
Source organism: uncultured Clostridia bacterium (assembly GCA_947628465.1). The sequence continues at coordinate 8,971 of CANQZZ010000041.1, read as the reverse complement.
TGTCAAATAATCTTTCACATTTATGGAATAGCCAGTTTTTTCAATTGACAAAGATGTTTTTGCAAGATTATCAACAATGCCCCCAACAAGTGTTCTATATTCAGTAACCCCATCACTATTTACTTCTCCATCATTTAATCCTGTACTTTCGCTAAGTCCTCCCTCTACTTCCACACCATCTCTATAATATCCATCTTCTAATTCAAATATCGCTGGATGAGAACTAGTTTTCTTCATATCAACAAGCGTTTTATATCCTTCTATTGTATTTAAATTATATGTTGTTAATGAAAGTAAATCTTCTACATTTATACTTCTAGCTGTTGCTACTTCCTTTCCATCCATGCTTTTGCTATACAATGTTTTGCATATGTCATTTAATATGTCTACCCCATGATTATAACCTGCATAAGATTTTAGAAATAGTTTTTCTTTACTTGGCTCTGATACTAACTGTATCCTTCCATCATTTAATGAAAATACTCTCCATTTTAAGCTTTCATCTCCTGTTCCTGTTGTAAAAGTTTGCACTATAGGATTACCACTATCATCAACATATCCTGTACCGTAATTTCCTCCTGCTACTGAATATGTTTTTTGGTCTGGTACATAATTAACAAAATCTCCTATTTTTAATATTACTTCTCCATTTGTTATTCCTGATTTTGCTTCTATCCATCTTTCTTCTGCTATTTCGCCGTTTTCATCTATTAAAAATGAATTTCCTTTAGGACTTGTACACTTTGAGTCATTTTCTGCGACTGTCCAATCTTCTGGTAATTTTTCTTTTAATTTATTAAAATCAAATTTTCCCTTGCTTTTATTACGCAAAGTTATTAATACTGATTGCAAATATTCTTTATCTGATACTCTTTGAGTTTCTGATGCTGCTTCTTTTGTTATATTAAATAGTCTACCATTTAATGAACCACTAATTGTTACTCCTAAAAGAATTAGCATAATTATTATTGTTATCACTAATGATATTAAAGTAATTCCTCTGTAGTTAGATGTAAAATTTGTTTTTAATTTTTCTCTTGGCATTTGTCTTCTCTCCCTTTCATTTGTTTTCTTAAAAGTATTCCCTAATTTGAAATTGTTATGTTTCGTAATATTTATGCTTTTTTATATTAAAATAATATAGTTTTGTTTATTTATTGTCAATAGTTTTTTTAAAAAACATAACCGACTGTGAAATAAAAAGTTAAATAAATATTTTTATCGAGCTAGTTTTGCTGAAAAAAATTATCGCGAAAATTTCTCAAAATCAAGAAGAGGTATTAATTTAGATGGAAATGATTTGTTTAATTTGGCTTATCTAATATGTCCTCTAAAAAAGAAAATGTGAAAAGAATAACCTAAAGATAGCGCTCCTTTTTAAGAGCGCTTCTGTATTTTATATTATTTACAATTCTATATTCCAATATGTTGTACTATCCGTACTATTTTTCTCATCTTTTGTCATAGATACTGAAGGGTCTAGAGAAACAATAGCAACATAAGGTCCACCAACTAAAACATCAATTTTACTGTAACCAATCACGCCGATTTGAAACTAATCTAAGACCAAAATTCCAAGGATCCACAAAGTTACGGTATCTTGAAGCAAGCAAAATAAGACTTTTGAATAATAAAGTGTCTTGCAATGAACGGCCATCATCTGTCAAATAATCCTTCATAGATATGGTATATCCAGTTCGTTCAATTGATAAATTTACTGGCATTGTGTCAATTTTAATTTCTTTTCCAAGTGCTTTATATTCATAAACTCCCTCACTATTTACTTCTCCATCATTTAATCCTGTACTTTCACTAAATCCTCCCTCTACTTTTACACCTTCTATATAAAATCCATCTTCTAAGTCAAAAATAGCTGGGCGATTATGCTGCCCACTAAAATAAGCAAGGGCTTTGTATCCTTCTATTGTATTTAAATTATATGTTGTTAATGAAAGTAAATCTTCTACATTTATACTTCTGGATGTTGCTACTTCCTTTCCATCCACGCTTTTGCTATACAATGTTTTGCATATGTCATTTAATATGTCTACCCCATGATTATAACCTGCATAAGATTTCAAATATAAAGAAGTTTTACTTGGTTCTGACATTAATTGTATTCTTCCATCACTTAATGAAAATACTCTCCATTTTAAGCTTTCATCTCCTGTTCCTGTTGTAAAAGTTTGCACATCTTCATATCCTGTACCGTAATCTCCTCCTACTACTGAATATGTTTTTTGGTCTGGTATATAATTAACAAAATCTCCTATCTTTAATATTACTTCTCCATTTGTTATTCCTGATTTTGCTTCTATCCATCTTCCTTCTGCTATTTCGCCGTTTTCATCTATTAAAAATGAATTTCCTTTCGGACTTGTACACTTTGAGTCATTTTCTAAAACTGTCCAATCTTCTGGTAATTTTTCTTTTAATTTATTAAAATCAAATTTTCCTTTGCCTTTATTGCGCAAAGTTATTAATACTGATTGCAAATATTCTTTATCTGATACTCTTTGAGTTTCTGATGCTGCTTCTTTTGTTATATTAAATAGTCTACCATTTAATGAACCACTAATTGTTACTCCTAAAAGAATTAGCATAATTATTATTGTTACTACTAATGCTATTAAAGTAACTCCTTTGTAGTTAGATGTAAAATTTGTTTTTAATTTTTCTCTTGGCATTTGTCTTTTCTCCCTTTCATTTGTTTTCTTAAAAGTATTCCCTAATTTGAAATTGTTATGTTTCGTAATATTTATGCTTTTTTTATATTAAAATAATATAGTTTTGTTTATTTATTGTCAATAGTTTTTTTTAAAAAACATAACCGGCTCTCAAATAATGAGAGCCTCTTATGCTTAATTTATTATTTTATTCTTCTACTTCAATTTCTACACTACCTTCTTCTTGCATGTTATTAATATTAGTAGATTTTATTAAGCTTTCTGATAAAGTGTATAGAGAATCATTTATATATACTATTCTTTCTACTGCTTTCGTATAGTCATAATCTCTATATCCATCTTGTATTTGCATGTGTGCAATTGTTCCTTTTTGATTAAAGCCATTTTCTAAATCTAATCCATATACTATTGCACCTTGGAATTTTAATTTTGTTCTATAATTTCCCGCTTCTTCTGATATAGAAATTGGAAATGCTATTATATTTTTTTCTTTTGAAAATAGCAATGCCTTGTGATTATTTAATATTTCTGAATATGTTCCTTTTTCGCCAATATCTACTGAGTATAATTCTTTTGGATTATTTGGATCTGTAACATCAAATAGCGCCATTTTCATACCGTCTGTAACAACTCCGCCATAACTATTTGTTGTAGTGTTTTCGCCAAATCCAATTATATGTGTTTCATCATAAGGATGCAAGTATTTACTATAGCCAGGAATTTTCAATTCGCCTAGAACTGTAGGATCTTCTGGGTTAGATAAATCTATTACAAATAATGGGTCAGTTTCTACAAAAGTTACCATATATGCTCTATTATCCATAAATCTGACTGAATATATCTTTTCCCCTTTTGCTAAATTTTCTATTTTTCCAACCATTTCTAATTTATCATTTAAAACATATAAGTTGTTTGTATTTGTTTCTGAACTCCAATCAGTTGAATTAGTAGTGGCAATTCTAAAATATCCATCTTTTTCATCCATAGAAAATTGATTTAATATTCTACCTGGTACACTTCCTGCTACTTGATATGTTGCTTTAGCATTTTCTAATTTGAATTTATATACATATGTGTTTAAATCATAATTGTTATAGTAACCATATAAATTCTCATCTTTGTATTCATATTTTACTCTTGTAATATATAGATTGTCTTTTGATGAATATATTTCATTTCCTGCTCCTAAATAGGTATTAATATTTGCTTCTTCATTATTATTAACGTTGAAGCCTACAACACTTAAGTATGAAGCATCTTCGCTTTCAGGAAAATAGTAAATGTCATTATAAGATATACTCTTTTCTTCAGTACTTGAAATTGTATCATAATATCTTGGTTTAAACATTTCCTCATCTAATTCTGATATATCTTTATTAAATAGATAAGTGTATATATATTTATTAGCTATAAAATATATATTGTCATCTATCATCCTTGATGATAAATAAGCTCCATCTACTTCTATTTCTCTTTCTAAATTTGGATTGGTTTTATTTTCAATATTATATACTTTTGCTATGGTTTTATTTCCATCCATAATTGGATAAGCACTATCTACTTCCATTAATGTATTGTATCTATTAGCATTTTTTTGTCCTATTACAATTAATTTATTTCCATATATATATAACTCTGTTGGATAAAATCTTTCTTCTTCACTATATTTTATTTCAGATGCTACTTGCAAATTTGAACTGTCTTTAGCATCTACTAATACAATTTTAGTAGAACTAATATAGTATATACATGTTCCATCTGTTTTTACAATATCTGCTTCGTCTACACCTTCTACTTGAACATTTGTCGTAGAATATTCTGCCTTAGAACTTTCAATAGAAGACTCTGCTAATGAATCAGCTGAAATTATTACATCATTAGTTTCATAAAATGAACTTTTTTTATCTTTCATAATGTTATATAAATTGTCAAAAGTTTCTATTTTAGGTAATCCATTATTCTCTTCTATAATTTCTATTGGTGTTACTTCACTTTTATTAATATTAATAGGTATCGCAATTGATATTGCAATTACAAATATAATTATTGCTGTTGCAAATCTTGTATATGCTTTTCTGTTATATCTTTTTTCTGATGTTTTTTCTAATACCTTTTTCTTTAATTCTTCATCTGCTTTTATTTCATTGATAGCATCAACATATTCTTTCTTTTTCATTCTTCTATACCTCCTTCAATTTTTTGTTTTAATTGTTCTCTTGCGCGCGAAAGTCTTGTTTTTATTGTATTTTCATTAACTTTTAAAATTTTGCTTATTTCATTTATTTTGTAATTTTCATAGTAATATAAATAAATAATTGTTCTATATTTTAAAGGTAATTCTTGTACAGCATAATAAATATCGTGTCTTTCTTGTGTTTCAAAAGTTATTTCTTCTTTTATATCTGCTCTGTTTTTTAAGAATTTTGAATTTAATAAATTCTTGCTACAATTAATTGTAACTCGTATTAGCCATGCTTTTTCATGTTCTTTGCTTTCAAAGTTTGGTAGTTTTTTTGCTAATCTTAAAAATACTTCTTGATATACATCCTCACTATTTTCTTTTGATTTTGTTCTCGTAAGAGCTAATCTATATACCATATCTGAATATTCATTTATTATTTTTTCTAGATATTTATTTTTGTCTATATATTCCATTCATATCACCTTTATAATAATACCATAAAAAAACAAAAAAAGTTTCATTTTAAAAAAAATCTTAAAAAAATTTAAGATTTCCTTTATATTTTATCTAATTATTTTTGCTTATTCAGTTTTTCATCACTGGCGGAGTGGGTGGGATTCGAACCCACGAGCCACTTTTCAATGGCCAACTGTTTTCGAGACAGCCTCGTTATGACCACTTCGATACCACTCCATTATTCATTTTTGTGATAAGGTATCGCCTGTAAATCCGCATTTGTTCCCAATTGATAGATTATAGCTATTATCTATCAAATTGTATATTGTTTTTGTATCTACTGAGTTGTCAAGTTTTATTGTTATCCAACTTTTTTTATTCATGTGATAACCTGGGAATGTATTTTTATTATCTATTATTTCTTCTATCTGCTCTTTTTGATATCTCAAGTCAATAATTTCAATATTTCCTTCTTCTTCAATTCCTATTTTTGATTTTTCAACTATAAGTAATGCTCCATACCATTTATTATTTTGCTTATTTCTCCAAATAGCATTATCGTCAAATTTTTCCCATAAAAATTCTAATTCATCATTATATTTTTTCTTTATATAATTAATAATATCTATTGCTTGGCTACTTTTAAATATTTCCTTATTTGTACAGTTATTTATTATATCTTCTATTATGCATTCATACTCTTCTTTTAGCTTACCTATAAATTCTCCTACTGAGTCATCAATATCTACGAGAGCATATTCTTCATTGTTTTCTATATCCATTAATTTTGAATATTGCTTTTCTTCTGAAAAAAATATGTTTACTTCAAATTGATTATGATATATTTCCTCCTTGTATATGTATACACCATTATCTTTTACAAATCCATACTTAATTAGTTTTTCATAATCAATTGTTCTATTTTTTAATATTTCTTTTAAATTTCTCATATATACTCCCGTGGATATTTATATATTTAACATTTCTTTATAAATTACATTTATATCTTTTTCATCTTTATATTTGTTTTCCATTGGACACATTCCTGTTTTAGTTTGATTTATAACGTATTTAACTTTTTCTTTATATTCATATTTGATATGGTTTTCTTCTAAAACAGGAATTGCATATTCACTTATAACATCTGCATAAATTTCTTTAGCTCCCGCTACTGCTAAAATACTTCCTGCTACTTTTCCAATTACTTTGTCAGCTATAATTGCTCCTTTTAAGGCATTTTCATTTTTACTTAAAATGTCCTTTATATCTTTTATTCTGTCTTGATAATATTCTTTTATTTCTCCGTTTTCATAAGCTACAACCAACGAAGCATTTTTTTGATGCAAAATTTCTTTTACTTCTTCTAATTTAGTCATCTAAATGAATTCCTTTCTTTATTGTTTTTGCTATAAATGGTACACAAATTAGTTGTATTGCAATACCAGGTAATCCTGCAATAATGCTATCTATTACTGATATTCCATAAGTTGGTAGTCCTAAGCCATTTATTGCTACAAATAATACTCCTGAATATAACACTCTTCCTAAAATAATTGTTGCAATTAAAGATATATAAGAATTAAATTTTTTATTTAATACACTTAATAATACAGCATAAATTACAAGTTCTATAAGCATGTATGGAAGTCTTGCAAGGGTTGGCATTCCAGTTAATAAATAACTAAACACAACTGAGCTTCCTGCAACTATACAGCTACTTATTCCACCAAAGATTAATGCTGCAATTAAAACTGCAATGTGCATTGGAAGAAATGTAGCTCCTGCATTAGCACCTGCTAAAATATGAAATATTCTTGGCAAAGCTATACCTATTCCACTTAATAATAATGTTCCTATTACATATTTTCCTTTTGTACTTGTTAAAACCTTTTGTAATACATTTTGTTTTTTTACACTTTCTATTTTTTCTATCATTTTAATACCCTCCATTATAAATTAAATTTTTTTAATCAATATTTATTAATTCATATTTTGTCGTTCCAAGTCCGATTTCTTCTGCATAAGGCAATATATGTCTTCCAACTTGGCGATCTATTCTTTCCTTTAAGAGATGAGCACCTTTATCTTCTGAAGCCCATATCATATCAATAAATGCTTGATCATTTGCTACTGGATCTAAAGATGCTACTATTCCTAAATCTGCCATTACAGGATCTGTTTGATGTGCATCACAATCGCAATCAACTGATAAGAAATTCATTACTGTTATATAAACTATTTTTTTATTATTTGCCTCAAAATAATCTGCAACTGATTTTGCTGCTTCTGCCATTGCCTCAATAAAAGATTCTTGTTTTGGAAGTTTTGCCCATAATTCATCTGGATTTTCTGTTGCTCCTGCTGTATGAATATATGCTTTTCCATTTCTTGATGCAACACCTATTGATTGATTTTTTAAGTTTGCTCCAAATCCACCCATTGCGTGACCTTTTCCATGTGCTAGATTTATCATTGCATCATATCTGTCTAAATGTGTTCCAACAATATTATATTTTAAATGTTTTCCATTGTTTACTGGTATTTTCATTTCACCATCTGCATCCATAATATCTACATCAGCATAAGATGTAAATCCATGTTTTTCGGCAACTCTCATGTGGTCTTCTGTAGTATTTCTTGCACCATCATATGCAGTATTACATTCTATAATTGTTCCATTTAACTTTTTTACTAATGGTCCAATTAAATCTGCTTTTAAATATCCTCTTGCTCCATCTTCTCCTGTTGAAACTTTTACTCCAATTTTTCCTTTAAGCTCTACTCCAAGAGCCTCATAGATTTTAATTAAATTTTCAGGAGTTATCTCCTTTGCATAATAAACTTTTGATTTTTCCATAATATCATCCTTTCCTTTAATCTAAATTATCATATTGTTCATCTGTAACAGGTTCACACCATTCATTATAAGTATTAACTCCTGGTATTTCTACTGCTATATGACTAAACCATGAATCTTTTTTTGCTCCATGCCAATGTTTTACATTTGCAGGAATTACAACAATATCTCCTACTTTTAAACTTTTGGCTGGTTTTCCTTCTTCTTGATACCAACCTTCTCCTTCAACACAAATTAAAACTTGCCCTCCACCTGACGTAGCATGGTGTATATGCCAATTGTTTCTACACTTTGGCTCAAATGTTACATTTGCAAATCCAATTCCATTTTCTGTTTTAGCAAGTTGCTTTAAATATGAATTTCCTATAAAATATTGTGCAAAATTTACATTTGGCTCACCCATTCCAAAAGCTCCGCCATGAGTTTCTACAACATTTTTATCTGTTTGCTTTTCCATTATACATCAATTCCTTTCTTTTTATTATTTATATTCAACAATTTCTGATAAATCCTTTCTAGTATTATGCATAGGTGAAGGTTTGTTAATGTATTTTAATAATTTAAGCTACCTACCCAATCTTCTACTTCATTTTGTGATGTAGAAAGCCTCTTTCCATCTTGCCAATTAACATCTTTATAATTGTTTTTTAAGTAATTAACACTTGTTTCTATTCCAGAGCTTCCTGATGTGCAGAATGGAATAACTGTTTTCCCACTTAAATTAGCTTTATCTAAAAATGTTAAAATTATTTTTGGTGCATTTCCCCACCAAATTGGATAACCTAAATA
>CANQZZ010000040.1 GCA_947628465.1 uncultured Clostridia bacterium | reverse complement strand
GAAAAACAAGGAGATAAAAGAGCAACACTTGCACTTGATATGTTTGCATATAGAGTAAAAAAATATATAGGTTCATATATGGCAGTACTTGGACATGTAGATGCAATAATCTTTGAAGGTGGAATAGGAGAACACAATCCAGATGTAATTTCTAGATGCGTATCTGGTTTAGAAGAACTTGGAATTAAATTTGACAATTCACATAATGATAATGAACAATATGAAGGAATAATTAGTATGCCAGATTCTAAAATAAAAATGTATGTAATTCCTACAAACGAAGAATTAGAGATAGCAGAAGAAACAATGGAATTAGTAAAATAAAAAAGAAAAAATATTATATGTGATTAAGGTAAAAATCGATTTTTTCTATACAATAACAAAAAGATGTAGTCTATAAAATCTACATCTTTTTTTGTTACTCATTAATATAGCCATATTTTTTCATTGCATCAACAACTTGAAGCCTGCGTTCTTCACCAAGTTTATCATCCTCTGAATAAATGCTTGGAGCATTTGGAAGACCTGCTAAATAAGTTGCTTCATAAAATGTTAAATCTTTTGGGGATTTGTCAAAGAAACCATAAGAGGCATCATTTATTCCATAATGGCCATTGCCAAAATACATAAGGTTTAAATACAATTCTAATATTTCATCTTTTGAATAATTTTTTTCCAAATTAAATGCTACAAATATTTCGGCAATTTTTCTAATAGGTGACTTTTCTTGTGTAAAATATAATAATCTTCCTACTTGTTGGGTAATTGTACTTGCACCATAATCTAATGATTTTATTTTAAAATTAACAAGTGTAGAACGTATAATAGATATAATATCTACACCATTATGATTGTAAAATCTATGATCTTCTATTGCTACAACAGCATGTTTATAATCATCTGAAATATCTTCTAATTTAGTATAATTATCCATTTGTCTAATTTCTTCTACTTTATCTAATAATGAGATGTTATTAGTTGCCTTTTTATATTTTAAATATCCAAGACCAGTAAATATTAAAAATACTAAGAGAAGTATAATAAAAATCCAAATAAAAATCTTAAAAATAAGTTTTTTCATATTTAAATACCTCAATATTAATATTAATTAAATTAATTATACACCAATATCTACAAAAAAACATTGTTTTTAACAAAATCTTAATATATAATTATTTAAATGAAAGGAAAAAATAAAATGATAAAAACATTAATTGTATCAGGCGGAGAAATAAAAGATAATTGCTTTAAAGATGTATATAAAAATAACAAATTTAATTATATAATAGCATCAGATAAAGGGCTCGAAGCGCTAGATAAGTATAAAATAAAGCCAAATTATATAATAGGAGATTTTGATTCAATAAATAAACAAATATTAAATAAATATTATAATGATAAAGATGTTATAATAAAAGAATTAAATCCTGAAAAAGATTATTCTGATACACACATGGCATTAAAATTAGCGATTAAATTGAAAAGTACAGAAATTATAATAGTTGGAGCAACTGGAACTAGAATTGATCACGTATTTGCAAATGTGCATGTATTAAAGGAAGCTTTAGACAAAAAAATAGAATGTAAAATAGTAAATGATAAAAATGAAATTCAACTAATTAATAAAATGACTGAATTAAAAAAAGACGAAAAGTACAAATATATATCACTTATTCCGCTCACAACAAAAGTAGAAGGAATAACACTTAAAGGGTTTAAATATCCATTAAAAAATGCCACTTTAGAAATAGGACATAGCATAGGAGTAAGTAATGAGCAAATAGAAAATATAGCACTTATAGATGTGAAGATAGGGATTTTAATACTAATCAAATCAAAAGATTAATATAATAGGAGGATAAAAATGAAAAATATTAATATGAGTATAACAGCTATAATTTTATATATTGCAATAATAATAATTATAATGTCAGGTGCTATTTTAGGAATTTATATTTATAAAAAAGACTTTAAAGAAATAAAAAATGAAACCGAAGAAGTTGTTGAATTCAATGAAGAAAAATATTTGAACATAGATAATGAATTGTTTTATTAATTATGAAGCAGAAAAGCTACTCACTCTTACGTGCATAAATTCATATAATATATGGATACACATAAGAGGGGAGGACTTGGAATAATGTTACTTGTTGGTAAAAAAGTAGGATTTGCTTTGACTGGATCATTTTGTACATTTGAAAAAACAATTCCGCAAATATCAAGGCTTATAGAAGAGGGAGCAGAAGTTCTACCTATAATGTCATTTAATAGTTATAACATTGATAGTAAATTTGGAAAAGCAAAAGATTTTATTGAAAGAATAGAAACTATTACAGGAAAGAAAATCATTCATACAATAGAAGATGCCGAACCAATTGGACCTAAAAGATTAACAGATATTATGGTTATTGCCCCATGTTCTCGGAAATACTCTAGCAAAAATGGCAAATGGAATTACAGATACGCCATGTTTAATGGCAGTAAAATCTCATTTACGTAACGAAAATGCCGTAGTAGTAGGAGTATCTACAAATGATGGACTCGCGCGGTAGTGCTGAAAATATAGGGAAGTTATTAAATAGAAAAAATATATATTTTATTCCATTTAGACAAGATAATCCAATTACAAAACCACGATCATTAGTATTTGATCCAAAATATATTTTAGATACTATTTTAAAAGCATTAGAAAGAGAACAAATCCAACCAATATTATTATAGAGATGATAGAAAAACCTATCATCTTTTTTATTTACACCTTGACAGTTTTTAATAATCAATGTAAAATATAATAGTACAGAATGTTAAAATATATTCTAAAAAGAATTAATTTAGTTATATATATTAATCTGAACATTGAAAATTAAATAGAAAGAGGTGCATTATTTATGAGTGAAGCATTAGTAGCAGTAGTCACCTTTCTTATCTCAGCAGCTGTATTTATACCATTAGGTATGTTTATAAGGAAAAAAACAGCTGAATCTAAAATCAAAGGAGCAGAAGGAGAAGCATCAAGGATACTTGCAAATGCTCAAAAAGAGGCAGAAAACGCAAAAAAAGAAGAAATTTTAAAAGCTAAAGAAGAAATAATGAAATCGAGAAATGAATTAGATAAGGAGATTAAAGAAAGAAGAAGTGAAGTAGGACTACAAGAAAAAAGAATGATTCAAAAGGAAGAAAACTTAGAAAGACGTTCTGAAAGCTTAGAACGTAAAGAAAAGGACTTAGAAAGGAGATTTCAAGCTAATGAAGAAAGGGAAAAAGATTTAGAAGCAGTATATGATGAACAAACAAAAAAATTAGAAGAAATTTCTAGACTATCAAGAGAAGATGCAAAAGTAATGTTATTAGAGCAATTAGATAAAAAACTTTCAGATGAAAAAGCATTGCTAATAAGAGAAGCAGAAAGTAAAGCAAAAGAAAATGCAGCTGTAAATGCAAGAGAAATTATAGGCTATGCAATTCAAAAATGTGCTGCAGATCATACTTCAGAGGCAACTGTATCAGTTGTTGCTCTTCCAAATGACGATATGAAAGGAAGAATTATAGGAAGAGAAGGAAGAAATATAAAAACTCTAGAAACATTAACAGGAATTGATTTAATAATTGATGATACACCAGAAGCTGTTATATTATCAGGCTTTGATCCATTAAGAAGAGAAGTTGCAAAAATAGCTTTAGAAAAATTAATTGAGGATGGAAGAATTCATCCAGCAAAAATTGAAGAAATGGTTGAAAAAGCAAAAGAAGAAGTAGAAAATATAATTAAGCAAGAAGGAGAAAGAGCAGTTTTAGAAACAGGTGTAAATGGCTTGCATCCAGATTTAGTAAAATTAATTGGTAAGTTAAAATATAGAACAAGTTATGGACAAAACGTATTGAATCATTCAATAGAAGTTTCTAATTTAGCAAGAATAATGGCTGAAGAATTAGGACTAAATCCAAAAATTGCAAGACGTGCAGGATTGCTACATGATATAGGAAAAGCATTAGATCACGACATGGAAGGAACTCACGTAGAAATAGGTGTTGATGTATTAAGAAAGTACAAAGAAACAGAAACAGTAATTAATGCTGTTGAAGCACACCATGGAGATGTAGAGCCAAAAACAATAGAAGCAGTTTTAATTCAAGCAGCAGATGCAATATCAGCATCAAGACCAGGAGCAAGGAGAGAAACATTAGAAGCATATATTAAAAGATTAGAAAAACTTGAAGAAATAGCAGATTCTTTTGAAGGAGTGGATAAATCATTTGCAATTCAAGCAGGACGTGAAGTAAGACTTATAGTTAAACCAGAAAAAATATCAGATAGCCAAATGGTAATACTTGCAAGAGATGTAGCGCAAAAAGTAGAAACAGAAATGGAATATCCAGGACAAATAAAAGTAAATGTTATTAGAGAAACAAGAGCAATTGATTATGCAAAATAAAAGATAGCCGGTACATTTTAAAGTGTGCCGGCTTTTATTTGCTAAAATTAAAATTTTATAGTATAGTATAATACATAAGAAAACAAAACGAAAGGGGAATTTTTAAGTGAAAGTTTTATTAATTGGCGATATAGTAGGATTAAAGGGAGTAAACAAAGTTAAAGAAATTTTACCAAACTTGATTAAAAAGGAAAATATAGATTTTGTTATAGCAAATGGAGAAAATAGCGCAGATGGAATGGGAATTACTTCGAAGATTTTTAAAGAATTAATTCTATCAGGCGTTAATGTTGTAACAATGGGAAATCACACATGGGGTAAAAAAGATATATTTAATATAATAGACAATAAAAATTTATTAAGACCAGCAAATTATCCAAAAGATGTAGTTGGAAATGTATATGGAATATATAATTGTAATGATAAAAAAATTGCAGTAATAAATTTAATTGGAAGGGCAAGTATGAATGTTTTGTCAGAAAATCCTTTTATAATGGCAAATGATATAGTTGAAAAAATAAAAAATGAAGTAGATATAATATTTATAGATTTTCATGCAGAAGCAACAGCCGAAAAAATAGCAATGGGATATTTTTTAGATGGAAAAGTAACTTGCATATTTGGAACTCATACACATGTTGCAACAGCTGATGAAACAATCCTTGAAAATGGCACAGCATATATTACAGATATAGGTATGACAGGACCTAAAAAATCAGTAATTGGAATGGATGTAGAAGCATCAATAAAAAGATTTGTAACAACACTTCCTGAAAAATATAAAGTAAGTGACGATAAAGAAGTAATATTGAATGGATGCATAGTAAATATAAATGACGAAACTTGTCGAGCAGAAAAAATTGATAGAATAATATTATAATATTTGGCGAAACACCAACATTTTGTGCGATGAAAACTTCCTTTTTTTACCAAAAATATATAGACAATATTTATAAAATATATTATAAATATATTGTAACAAATGAAACAAAAAATAGAGTTACAAAAAAATAATTTTAGGAGGCAAAAAATGGAAGTTTTAAAAATTTCATCAAAATCAAATCCAAATTCAGTAGCAGGAGCAATTGCAGGATTAGTAAAGGAAAGTAACAAAGCAGAAATGCAAGCAATTGGTGCAGGTGCACTTAATCAAGCTGTAAAGGCAGTAGCAATAGCAAGGGGGTTCGTTGCTCCAGCAGGTGTTGACTTAGTATGTATACCAGCATTTGCAGACGTAGAGGTAGAGGGCGAAAATAGAACCGGAATGAAATTGATTATAGAATCAAGAAAATAAATTTGAAATAGTCTATATAAGACTAAAAAACAATAAATAAAATAAGGGGGGCTAAAAATAAAAATAGTCCCCTTATTTATTTAAGTAAGGAGGAAATACATTGAAAACAAATGTATTTAAATATATCTTTTTTTTAATAGTGATTTTCTTAGTAGGACTAGCTATTTATTTATTGTATATAGATGGAAAAAAGCAAGTTTATGCTATAGAAAATAATGAAAAAGAATTAACTTTTGCAGAAGAATTAAATATAGGAATATCTAATTTTGATACAATTAATCCAATTCTTAGCAATAATAGAGACATTCAATATATAGGTAAACTCATATTTGAGCCATTAATAGATATATCTAAAGATTTTAAAATAGAAAATAAACTGGCAAAAGAATTTTCAAAAATAAATGATAAAGCATATATAGTAAAACTGCGAGATGATGTTTTATGGCAAGATGGGGAAAAATTTACAGCAGATGATGTAGTATTTACTATAAATGGAATAAAAAATAATAATATAAATTCTATTTATAAAGATAATGTTAAAGATATTAATTCTCTGCAAAAAATTGATGAATATACAATAAAAATAACGTTAAATCAAGAAGTAGATTTTTTTGAATATATGATGTGTATTCCAATACTTGCAAAACATTCATATAATGCAAATACTTTAAATTCAAATAATAATATACCTATAGGAACGGGCGAGTTTAAAATATCAAAAATAGAAAATGATAATATCTTACTTGAAAAATCCAATATAGATAATGAATCTAAAATTACAAAAATCAATTTAATATTAAAACAATCAGCAAAGGATCTATATACAGCCCTGACAAAAGGTGAAATAGATTTTATGGTTACAGATAATATACAATATGAAGAATATATAGGAAGTATTGGATACAATATTGTTCAATATCAAAATAGAGGATTTGATTATTTAGTTTTAAATACTCAAAGTTCGCTATTAAAAAATAAAGAAGTAAGAAAAGCAATTAATTATGCAATAGATAAAAATAAGCTTAATTATGCCATATATGGTAATAAATATAGCATTTGCGATTTTCCTTTAGATTATGGAAATTATTTATATAATTCAGAAACTAAAAATGAATATGATGAAAGCAAAGCAAAAAGTATTTTAATTGAAGATGGCTGGGTTTTAAAGAATAATACTTGGAGAAAAAATTATAAAAAACTTAGCTTAAAATTACTTGTAAATAAAGAAAATGAAAATAGAGTAAAAGTTGCAGAAAATATTAAGGAACAATTAGAAAAAGTAGGATTTGTTATTAATATAAATAAAGTAGATGAAATTAATATGAATTACTATATTAAAAATAAAAATTATGATATAATCCTATCTGGAAATTTGGTATCAAATAGTCCAAATTTAAAAACATATTTAGCAGAAAGTAATTTATCAAATTTCAAAAATGATGAAATAAATAATATATTAAACGAAATAAAAAACATCGATGATGAAGAAATGCTAAAAGAAAAATATCAAAAAATCAATGAAATATATAAAGAGGAGGTTCCATTTATTAGTTTGTATTTTAATAATATTTTTGTGCTAGCTAGTAAGTCGCTAAAAGGAGATTTATCTGGTAACTGGTATAATATATATTATAATATTGGCAATTGGTATAAGATAAAATAAATATAACAACACAAAGGAAAAACAATTTATAAAAAATAAATATAAACATATAAAGTAAATGCAATTTAAAAATAATAAAAAAAATGAAAAAAAGACTTGACAAAAAAAATTTATCATATATAATTAAAGCAAACATACGTTTGAAACAATAATTTGCTTTATAAAATTTAGGGAGGAATAAAAATGAGTGATGAAAATTTAGAAAAGAAAAAAGCATTAGAGGTAGCATTAAGTCAAATTGAAAAACAATTTGGAAAAGGTTCAGTAATGAAACTTGGAGAATACAAAGCAATGAACGTAGAAGCTATTCCTACAGGAGCATTAGGACTTGATATAGCACTTGGAATTGGAGGAGTTCCAAGAGGAAGAATAATAGAAATATTTGGACCAGAATCTTCTGGTAAAACAACACTTGCACTTCACATTATAGCAGAAGCACAAAAAATGAATGGAGAAGCAGCATTTATTGATGCAGAGCATGCTTTAGATCCAGTATATGCAAAGCACTTAGGAGTAGATATAGATAATTTAATTGTGTCTCAGCCAGATACAGGTGAGCAAGCATTAGAAATTACAGAAAGTTTAGTTAGAAGCGGTGCATTAGATGTAATAGTTGTAGACTCTGTTGCAGCATTAGTACCAAAAGCAGAAATAGATGGTGACATGGGAGATTCTCACATGGGACTTCAAGCAAGACTTATGTCACAAGCTTTAAGAAAATTAGCAGGAGCAATAAATAAAAGCAAAACAGTTATTATATTTATAAACCAATTGAGAGAAAAAATCGGTGTTATGTTTGGAAATCCTGAAACAACAACAGGTGGACGAGCTTTAAAATTCTATGCATCTGTAAGATTAGATATTAGAAAAATAGAAAATATTAAACAAGATGGAGAAGTTATAGGAAATAGAGCAAGAGTAAAAGTAATAAAAAATAAAGTAGCACCACCATTTAGAGAAGCAGAATTTGATATTGTTTATGGAAAAGGTATATCTAAAGAAGGAAATATATTAGATATGGCAGTTAATTTAGATATTATTGAAAAAGGTGGATCTTGGTTTAGTTATAATGGAGAAAAAATAGGACAAGGTAGAGAAAATGCAAAGAAATATTTAAAAGAAAATCCAGATATAATGAAAGAAATAGAGAAAAAAGTAAGAGATAATTTTGAAGAAGCATTTGAAAAAAGTTTAGGTGACAATGAGCAAGAAGACGAAGAAGAATAAATAAGTGGAGATATTAATGGATTATATAGAAGAATTTGACAAATTAAAAACAAAAGTATTAAAATATATATTGTTTAAAAAGAGAACAGAAAATGAAGTAAGACAAAAATTTATATCTGATGAAGGCGAGTTACTAAATGATGTTATTGATGAATTAAAACAAAATGGGTATATAGACGACGAAAAATATATTGATAAAGCAGTAAAAGAGTATATGAATTTAAAGAATTTATCAATAAAGGAAATAGAATATAAGCTTATTTCAAAAGGTATAAAAAAAGACATAATAGACACTTATATATATAACAATAAAGAACTTCTATTAGATTATGAATTAAAATCTGCAAAAAATATTATAAATAAAAAAATAACTTCGCAACCAAAAGAAGAAGTACTAAATTACTTAAGAAAAAAAAAATATATGGAAGATATATTAAAAGTAGCTATTCAAGAATTAGAGGAGTAAAAAATGAATAACATTTTAACATTAGATACTAGCAAATATGAAATAAGATTAGACAATTTTGAAGGACCACTAGATTTATTATGCCATTTAGTTGATAAAAACAAAATGGATATAAATGAAGTAAATATTACAAAAATCACAGACCAATATATTGAATATATTAATGCAATGAAAGAACTAAACTTAGATGTTACAAGTGAATTCGTTTTGATGGCATCAACACTTTTGTATATAAAATCAAAAAGTCTACTTCCAAAACAAGTAGAAGATGAAGCAAAACTTACAGAGGAAGAATTAATTCATAGAATTATTGAATATAAAAAATATAAGGAAATATCTAAAAAATTAAAAGAACAATTTAATATATATTCTCAAAGATTTTATAAAGCACCTGATAAAATAGAGCTTCCAAAAAGAAAACTAGAAGAAAATTATTCTAGTAGTTTAATTGAAGAGGCATATAAAAATTTATTAGAAAGAAATCAAGAAAAAGTAAATGTAAACGCTAAAAATATTGAAAAAATAGCAATAACAGAAACTATCACAGTAACAAGTAAAGTTAAAGATATATTTAGAGAGCTTATGAAAAAACCAAAATTTATATTTAATAAACTATGCAAAACTAAGCAATATTCTAAATTAGAAACAGTAACAGCATTTACTGGGCTTCTTGAACTGACAAGAAGAAACAAAGTAAAAGCAGAGCAAGAAAAAATATTTGGAGATATTACAGTTGAAAAAGCAAGAAATTAATCTTGCTTTTTTATGTAAATAATGTTATTATATATATAATTCCATTTATTGCTCTTAGTAACACTCTTTTAAAACAAAAAATAATTGCAAAAGGAGGAAAAAAGAATGTTATTGTGGTACAAAAAAGATGGAAACCGAGGCATTACGCAAAGGACAATTGAATACAGAAAAATGGATTTTTATGGTCCCTTTTTGTATTTGGATTTCAATGAGTACAAAGATGGAACCATAGTAGTAGCTCCTATTTCTGTAGCAGCCGAGACGGCTGAAGTTTCTGAAAACCATTTTTCTCTTTTAGCGGAAGCTTCAAAAGAGATATATCAAATGGTCGGAAACTTCATCCTTATCACTAAGTTCTTTGAAATAACGATAACTTCTGAAAATACGGAAGATATCATACTCGAAGAACTGAAAAAACTTCCTCTTTTTTAATAAGAGCAAAAGGGGTAAATGTATCCCGAGCGGAGAAATTTTAATTTCTCCGCTCATTTTATTGTATTTTAAGTTAAAAAATGGAAATAATATTATTAAAATTAAGGAGACCAACTATGAAAAGTCAATAGAAAAATAGAAAATTTTTTAAAAATTTTTAAAACAAAAAAAGGTCAACTT
>CANQZZ010000039.1 GCA_947628465.1 uncultured Clostridia bacterium | reverse complement strand
AAGAAAAGGTAGTAGAATTAGAAAAAAGGATGAATCCTTAAAAGATGACTATAAAACCGCTACAAAATTCTACGACGCAGCTTCTGATTATACTATTTCTTTCCTAGATGCTATGCAAGCTTTTATGGACACTTACAACGATTATGGATATAAGCCAAACTTAAAATCTTTTATAAGTTACATGAGTGGTGGATTTGGTGAGGGCTCAGAGTATGAACCTATTGAAGAATCCCTAAAAGAAAATAATCT
Source organism: uncultured Clostridia bacterium (assembly GCA_947628465.1). The sequence goes on along the minus strand of CANQZZ010000039.1, from coordinate 10,399 downwards.
TGGGCAAGATGTAGAAAAGTATCAGCGCTGGGTTGATTATGATATGAAGAAGTATAAAAAAGTATCGGATCAAACCAACAGAAAAATCAAAGAAGCTGGATTACAACTTGTCAAAGACCAATACGGTGATTATGAAGTAACTGCTGGTAATGATAGTATTTCTGAATCAAGAAAGAGAAGACTTGTAAAAGAAGCAGGGTTAGAGGATCCAGAAGAAGTTATTGAGCCAGTATCTCCAAAAACAGAAATGGAAATCGAAGGAGATTTTGATGAACCTGTGGAAGAAACAGATTTTGATGAAGAATCCTTTGATGAAGTAGCTGAATCTTACTTAAAGAAAATCAATGAAAATGTAACTTCTTACAAGACCAGAAGAGTATTTACAAACAAGAAAAACAATAGACTTGTTATTGAAGGAATAATTCGTGGCAAAGATATAAGTAGAAAAGCAACCAGATTTATTTTTGAGAGTACGAAACCTTTGACAAGTAGAAAATTAGTAATGATAGGCCTAAATGAATCTTTAGCAAAGGGAAATACTAAGCCATATCGGTTGTTTGTAAAGAATACAGGCAAGAAAATTGTTGTTGAAGGGCTAAGATATAGGCATACCCAGAAATCTAAAATTGGTAAAACAACAATGGTTGAAGGTTTTGTAAAGAAAGGAAAGCAACTATGAGCATTAAATCTTTTAATGAATCTTTTCGTAGAGCCTATCAAAAAGATACAGTAAAGAAGAAAAATTCTTCTTTATCTAATAGAATTGTGGAGTCCGTAGAAAGGGCGTCAAAAAATAGACGCCCTGGACAAAACTTATCACAGTATGAAGGTATTATTCAAGAAATCATTGAAAATCAAACAGGCAAGAATTGGTATGATGTAGCAGACGTAAATATGTCACAGATTCTCTTTGAGGAATACGATATTAAGAATGCTGTAAAGAGACTATTAAAAGAATCTGATGATACCGATCCTGAGTTGAGATATAAAGAATTAGTAAATAAGATTGATAATGCTGACACCTTTAGTAGGCTAAAATAGATAGACGATGAAATACAGCAGGACAAGGTATTAAATCCCAGAGACAAAGAAACCTTGCAGATTTATTGGTTTAATAAGCAGAAGTCTATTGCAAAAGACAGAAGTTTGAGAGAAGACGCAAAGATTCCTGAAACAGGGGAATGAATTAGAACTCCAAGAGGAACATTCCATGTAACTTCATTAAAGAAAGACGAGCTTGAAAAACAAGGCTATGGATATCATCACAGTAGCGATGATGGAAAGTATGCCGTATATGGTAATGGCACTGATGCTTATGCTGTTAAGAATGAATCACTTAAAGAAGATACTGAGAAAACTGTAATCTATAAAAAACTTGGAACTTTCTACACAACACCCGAATCTAATTTTAATAATAGAGTTCAAAATTCAAGACGTATCCAAAAGTTGGATGATTTTGAGTCAGTAGATGAAATAAAGGATTATTTCAAGAAATATTTTGGTAGTACAGATGATGACTTTATTGTTGATAAATCTGCATTGGATGAAGATACTAAGAAAATTTCAAGTTGTTTCAATCTATAAATTCATAGAGTAAGAGGCTTATCACATGGAAAATAAATATGGAAAATTATTAACTTCAGATATAAAAATCCACAGAAAATATTTCCAGGAGATGGTAAGCCTCCTTGGTATTCAAGTTATTTACCGTGCACCTCGTAAAGATAAACACTGGACAACTTACTCAGAGGTTGAAGCAAATTATCAAAATCCAATGGTTATCGGGTGTATATTTACTGAGCATCCAGATCAGCAAACAATGAAAAAACTAGGGTGGGTTAGTGAGTTACAACAAAGTAGCTCACTAATTCATGTAGCATATGATACACCGGATATTCAGCAAGGCTGTTTATTCATTGTTCCAAGCGGTATAGATAATGCTAAGGGTAGATTGTTTAGGTGTTCCAGACTAACAAATTCTATTATTTATCCAGCGTCCATTGCTTGTGAGATTGTTCCAGAATACGAAGACACTTATATTGATTCAGGAAATGATTTTAAGCATACCTCATTTAATCTATTAAATAAAGAAGAAGGTTACGAAATGTGAAGATATTGTTATTAGAAGAACTTCCTATTTTTGATAAAGAAACCGTTAAAAACTATAAGACTATGGACGATTTCGAGAAGGAAGAAATTGTAACCGAATTTATACAAAAATCAGAGAATAAAAATCTAACTATGCTTAGAGAAACGATTAAATATACCTTTGATAGATGGGGTCTTGATCCAAATAAGAATCAATTTTACGATTATTGGTTGGAATTTCCGTTTTCCCCAAAAGGTAAAGAATTTCAGAGTCTTGACGATTTTGTTCAAATGGTAAGTGACGGCAAGGTTTCTGATGTTAGTAAAGATTATTATAAAGAAGAAAGTCTTTTTAATAGAACTCCACAAGAATTTGAATATACCGTAAATGCTTTTGAGCTAGTAGATGATCCTCAAGAAATAAAAAAGTATTTTAAGGACACTACTTATATTAGTGTAGACCAATTCTACGATGAAACGGGAAAAATAAAACCTGCTGGAAATAGTAGTACAGCAAAAGATATAGACACTATCTATGGTACAATCGAGCAGTGGAGTGTTGGTGAAAACGGTGCTGATAATGATATAACTCACTACGAAGTCGGAAGTTACTCACTATCTGATGTTTTGAAGAGGTTTAATATTTCAAATAAAGAAGTGATACCAGTTATTACTGACTGGATAAAAGATTATGGCACTTTAAGTAAAACCACTAGATTTTATATGCCTGATAGAAAGAGAGATATGGCTTATTATGTAAATAAGTTTACACAAATAATGAATTTCAAGCAATTAGAACCTTTAACAAAAGAGCAGAAAAAATCCATAATGCAAAAAAGTATGTATAGTACCATAGAGGATATTCCTGGTAAGGTTGCTGTTGATGGGAAAATTATCTTTTTAAGAGAGTTACACCATTTAAGTAGACCGACCGATGAAATGGAATTTAATGACTTTGCAATATACAAAAACGGAAATTGGCAAAGATATGATGATTATATAAGTAAGCAAACGTCAGGGAAAAATCTAAGTGCCGCTAAAAATAGACTTATGACCGATAGAGATATTGAAGAAGTAGGAAATAAATATTCAATCGTAGCCGGTATTATGTACTTACTAGATAACATAAAGATATGATTCTATTTATAAAAACGGACAGGCAGTATTCAAAATCTTTCTTAAGATGCGTGCATAGAAATATTAGAAATGAAATATCAATGAATATTAACTTTATGAAACTATTACAGTATAGTAAAAAATTAAGTGAAATATTCCAAGAAGATATAGATTGTTATAGAGCACTAAAACAGGCAATAAGAGAATCTAAGTTAACTAGTTGGCCTAATTGTATTAGTATCTTAATACCAGGTGAGATAAAATTAGTAGGAACAAATATAAGTCTTGAAACAGTAATTCTAGTAATGGAATATGGTAGATTTGACTTAAAACCTTATCCTTTAATTAGAAATGCTGTGAAAAATATAGAAGAAAATATAGATAAATACTACAGTAGATACTTAAGACTTGGATGGTGATAGTTTGTCAGTAAATTTGTATGATAAAGCATTACTTGAAAAATTAAGTAATTGGACACGGAATACAAAAATGAACATAGTTGGCCCGAATGATGCGAGAAGGATTTTTGAAGTTGTTGCAGATAATACAAACGATAAACCATTACAATTTCCTATGCTTGTATTAACTAGGCCGGGTGGGTATACAATAAATGGCCAAGGGCTTGCCAAACACCCACTGAGTTATAATGGAGCTAAGTTGCATGCAGACGCAGAAACCTCAGTTCTCTTGAATGCTATTCCAATAACTATTCCCTATCAATTAGATGTTTACTGTAGGTATTTTGAAGAAGCAGACGAATATTCAAGAAATCTTGTATTTAATATTATAAACTTTCCTAAGTTAACCATTACAATCCCGTATAATGGAGAGAATTATAAACATGACTCTAACATACGGATGAGTGATGAAATAGAAGATAATTCTGGCATACCAGAAAGGCTGGTAACTGGACAATTTACCAGGATGACAATAGCCTTGAATATAGATGATGCATATTTGTGGGATGTTAGAAAGGCTGGTAACTGGACAATCTGTGAGAATTATCAAGTGAATGTTAAGGATGATTTATTATCCAGATGATTGCAAAGATGATAATTATTAGGAGATGAATTTATGCCATACATTGAAATAAGAGAGCAAGATAATACAAGACAAGCGTCTTTAGGTGAAATGACAGATGTTGTTTATGTACCTGGTTTTGTATGCATAGACCCGAACATAAATGATAGTATTTTTGATATAGAAAGAGACGAAGATACAAATGAAATAATATCTTCTGAATATAAAGGAATAGAACCATTTAAGCCAACCTTGTTTACAAGTGTATCAGAATTTGAATCCGCTTGTGGCACTATTGGTGTACAGTTTGATAAAGACCAGCTATATGCTGACACATCTGTGTCTACAGTAAATGGCCCAGAAGGATTTTCAGAGTTTTCAATCCCATTTAGCGGAGTTATGTTCCATAAAGGTGAGTACGACCCTGGGTATATTATGGCAAAAGAACTTCTTGCTGCTGGTCTCCCTGTTTTATTTGAAAGAGTAAATAGGGACGAGGAGCTAAGTACAACACCTATCAAGACCGATGATAAGCCAGACAATTGGGAAACAGTATACACAAACTATGTTCAGCTGGCCGACTCTTACAAACATATTACAAGTGCTACAGCCCCAACTTTTATGCTTCTTCCAGCTAATGGAACAAAGTATGATGCAGGAACTACGTATTATACAAGAAGTGTAAAAATGAGTGAGACTAATCCAGAGGTTATCGAAGGTTGGACTTTTACAAAGGTTGAAGACAACAATACAGTAGAAAAAACAATAGATGGTATAGTAGAAGATAAGATATCTACAAAGCCTGAGGATAGTATTATTTATTTCTATAAAGATGAAAATGCTCATAAATATTTCGAGTTTATCGAAACTCCTGTAGGAGAAGGAAATCCTACATTTGAAAAAGATAAATTCGCTGTTCCAACTTCTGATGACAGAGGTTTTAGAGTTCTTTCTGAAGAAGGAGAAGACTTTAAGAAGGGTGCAGTTGTATATAAGATAGTAGATCTCAGTGCTGGTGAGAACACAGATTTATTCAAAGTAGATGAAAGTAGTTACTTTATCTCTTCCGAGTGGGCAAATAATTATGCAAGAGGCAACGGTAAATCAACATATCTTGTTAAAGGTGTAGTTAATATTAGCGCCACAGAAACATTCAACACTGATAATGATAAATATCCCTATTTTGAAAAGCTTTCTGGCACTACTGTAGCAGATATGTACAATGCTTTATCTAATAACGTATACGATGTTTCAGCCGAAGACGGCTTAATTGATAAGGGTAATTACAGTGTAAAGTATCTTACCTCTGGAGGTTATCCTGTTTACGAGTATAGAAACGGTGAGCTTGTAACTAAGATGAAAAATCTTGCTTACCAAAGAGGAGATTGTGTTGCTCTTATTGACCATACTTATATGCCAGAGAGAAACATGAATATCGATAAAGAAGATAGTTTATATTATCAGGTAACTCATGATAATTCTTTCACTTCAACTCCTGAAAACTCTTATGCAGCAATGTTTACACCATGGTGCAAATATACAAGAGTTTCTACTGATGAATATTCACAATATAGAGAATTTGGGCCAGACGAGAAAGATTTAGCAGCACCCGCAACTACAGTTATTATGCCAGCAAGTTTTGCATATCTTACTTCACTCGCTGATTCGATAAAGACTTATGCAAACTGGATGGCAGTAGCTGGCGTAACCAGAGGCATGGTACAGCATCTAGCTTCTGACGGAATTATAACCGATATTCCAAACGGAGTAGCTGATAAGATGTCAACTGAGCATACATCCGGTATTTATATCAACCCAATTACAAATATTCGTCCATACGGTCAAGCTATATGGGGTAATAGAACTCTTATAAAGAATGAGGATAACACCTCAACTCAGGCAACTTCATTCCTTAGCATTAGAAACCTTGTAAGTGATATTAAGAAATTATGCTATACTGTTTGTAGACGCTTAACTTTTGAACCAAATAGTGAACAATTATGGACAAATATTCAGGCTGGTATTATGCCAACACTGGATAGAATGCAGAGTGGTTACGGAATTAGTGGATATCAATTAGCTATTAACAAAGACCACCCTCAATATGGTAGACACGCAACATTTTGCTTTAAGATAATTCTCTATCCGATTTATCCAGTAGAACGTTTCTTTATAAACGTTATCCTACAAGATAATGAAGTAACTTTTGAATAATAGATAATTGTATTAAGTGTTAAATCGGAAACCCATGCTTGGTGCTGGCCGGCCCGCTGAGTTTCCAAGCATGGGGAGTATGATTTATGAGAAGAATAAGTATTGAACCTTTATTGAAAAGAATCAGTAAAGAAGAATTTGAACCTTACTACTTATCTCACAATACCAAAGATTGTACAGAATACTTTAGTGTTACTCCATTGGAATTAAAAAGGCTGTCTGAACATTGGGGTATAGTTAAGACAAGAAAAGATGTTGCAAAAATAATTAAAGGAACTCTCGCAAAAGAATATGGTTCTTTTGATAATTACTTAAAGTATTGGTCCGAAAAGGTAAGCGAGACTTATTGGAATAAATCTGAAGATGAAAGAAAAGAGATTTCAAATAAAAGGATTAAAACTCTTTTAGATAAATCGGAAGAAGAAAAAGTAATTGCTAATGAGAAAAGAAGGACTACTTGTCAAGAAAAATACGGTGTAGATGCTCCTTCACAGTCTAAACAAGTTCAGGAAACAAAAAGAAAAAATATAGTTATTAGATACGGCTCATGCGAAGATTTTTATAAGATGGTTTTTGAAAAAGCTAGTGTCACCTGTAAAGAAAAATATGGCGTTAGTAATGTAACTTATCTTGATTCTACAAAAGAAAAATCTAGAGAAACTTGTATGAAAAAATACGGAGCTGAGCACTATTCAAAGACAAAAGAGTATAGAGACAGGGTTGCGACAACATCATTAGAGAGGTATGGAGAAACTAACTATAATAAGACAGAAGAAGCTAAAAAAAGATATAGAAAATCGTGTCTTAGAAAGTACGGCGTAGATAATGCTTCAAAGTCACCTGATGTCATAGAGAAAATAAGACAAACCTCTTTGGAAAGATTTGGTGTAGATTTTCCTTGTATGACAGATAAAGCAAGGAATTTTACAAATAATAGTATTCCAAACAAAGAGTTTGCAAAACTACTAGATGATATTGGAATAGAGTATGGAAGAGAATTCGTTTTAGATAGATATTCGTACGATTTCAAAGTTGGAAATATTCTAATAGAAATTAACCCTTTTGCAACCCATAATAGCACTTGGGGATTATTCGGAGAAAAAGATAAAAAAGATAGATTTTATCATAAGAGTAAAACAGAAAAAGCTATTGAAAACGGATTTAGATGTATTCATGTATGGGATTGGGATAGTAAAGATAAGATAGTAAATCTATTAAAAAGAAAAAATATTATATACGCACGGAATTGTGAAATAAAAGAAGTTTCTGAAGATGAACTTGTTACTTTCTTAGATAGAAATCATTTACAAGGATTTTGTAACGGACAGAAAATAAAACTTGGATTGTACTATAACAGTAACTTAGTTCAAGTTATGACTTTTGGAACACCTAGGTATAACAAAAGCTATGAATACGAATTACTAAGGTTGTGTTCAGAAAATTCTTATATGGTAACTGGCGGTTCGGAAAGATTATTTAAGTATTTTGTAAATACTTACCATCCAAAATCCATTATATCTTATTGTGACAATTCAAAGTTTAACGGAGATGTTTATACAAAACTTGGCTTTAGCTTAAAAACTTATGGTGAGCCGTCTAAACATTGGTACAACGGCAAAAAACACTTTACAGATAACTTACTCAGGTCAAGAGGTGCAGATCAGTTAATAGGCACAAACTTTGGAAAAGGAACTAACAATGAAGATATAATGAGGCAAAACGGGTTTGTAGAAATATATGATTGCGGACAATCAGTTTTTGAATATAAATAAGTATAAATAAATTGTATAAAATCATATAACTAGCTAGTAATATTTAACTTTATTCCTATAGGAAGGTGATTAACTAATGCCAGAACAGATAGGTACTTATCATCTTGCAGATAGGCCTGAATTATTTGAAGTTCAAAGAAATAATAACTACGAATTTATTGTGGCTGATATAGATGATCTAATTAGACCTGGTATGATTGGAAATGAAGCTAACGCAAAAATTAAAGACGCTCAGAATATGCTTCGTTTATCCGTAACCTCGGCATTTATTCCTCACTTTACTCAAACAGCAGTTGAGATTAAGAGAGGCAACAATACATTAAAGTATGCAGGACTACCACAGTTTGGTAATGGTACTTTAAGATTTAACGATTTTATTGGCGCTGATGTAAAGTCAATTCTTATGGCTTGGCAAAACATGAGCTATAATGTATACACAGAGAAGGTAGCCAGCTTACAAAGAACTCCTTATAAGAAGCAAGGATTCTTAATTGAATATCCACCAGACTATTATGCTCCTCATAGAAAATGGATCCTTGGTGGGTGTTGGATTTCTGGTATTTCTGAAGGTGAGTATACCAATGATAACGGTGATAAGCACGAAGTAAGTTGTACTATCGAATATGATTGGGCGAAACTTGATACTTCTATTATTCCAGAAACTACAGCACAAGTTAACTTATAATACAGTTTGCCTGTAAAATAAGATATGTTTTAATTACTCTCGGTGGGCAATAGCTTGCCGAGAGTATTTTTATTAAAAATTGTATTAAGAGTAGTAAAGAATTATAGACCTTAAAGGAGGATAACATTGAAGCATTTTCTTTTTGAAGATAATAGAAATCAATTCTTGAATAAATCAAGATCCTCCGTAAAAGGTAAGCAGAGGTTCGAAAGAAGAAAAAAATCAAAAGTACAAAATACAGTAGCTTCCATGAATGGCATAGACATGGATAAACTATTCAAGAAAGACGCTCTTACTATAGATATTCCCGTTCATGGAGAAACAGATGATTATAAAGTAAAAATTACTTATATCGGTCTTTTAGAATTACTTAGGAATTATGTACAAAGGAATAATGGCGTTTGTACCTTAAGAGAAATTTCAAAAGCGTGTATTGATGCTTTTAATAGTAGTGACGTACTAATTGATTGTACTTGCCCAGATTTTCAGTATAGATTTAGATATTATAGAACCCAGCAAGGTCAGAATAGTGGAGAACCAGAAACAAGACCTTCCAACATAACTAATCCACACGATACTCTAGGCAGTGGATGCAAACACGTCCTTCTAGTTTTATCAAATAATAGCTGGGTTTTAAGGGTTGCAAGAGTAATAAATAACTATATAAAGTATATGGAGCAACATTATCAAAGGTTATATGCAGATATTATTTATCCTGCAATATACGGGAAAGAATATGAAGAGCCAGTACAACTATCATTTGATGATATAAATAATAATAGTGATGAACTTGCAACTGATTCCGATACTATTAGCGCTGCTAATACTTATAATCAGCAGAGAACAAGATTTCAGAAAGGAAACCAGTCTGGTATTCAATTTGCAAGTAGTAGAGATAACCCCGACCAGATTCCTTTGGAAAATCCAGACGATGAGTTGTAATAGTTGAAAATACTATTATTCCTCCTGGTATATTGTATTATATAATATAAGCAATATACTTTTAAGGAGATGAAATCGTGAATAATTACACGATAGCTGAAGAATTTACTTTGCCATCAAAAGGTTTAGTATATTCACAGAAAGTAAACCCAGTTGTCAAGTTAAAATCTATGACAACACTGCATGAAATGCAAAGATTATCTCGTTCAGATAGACCTTATAGAACACTATGCGAGATTATAGATGATTGTTTTGTAGAAAACCCAGGAATTTCATCTTATGATATGTGCCTGGCAGATTATCAGTATTTGTTATTAAAATTAAGAGTGGCTACATATGGTTCAAGATATGAGTTCCAAACCACTTGCCCGTATTGTATGACAGCAATGGCTGACTACATGAATATTGATGATATGAATGTAACATACTGCAATCTACAAGATATTTCATCTTTAATGGAATTTGAATTACCTTTAACAAAGAAAAATATCAAGATTAGAATGCAGACTCCACGGATGATTGATGATGTAACTATCCAGAATAAGGAATTACAGAAGAAATC
>CANQZZ010000038.1 GCA_947628465.1 uncultured Clostridia bacterium | reverse complement strand
TATTTATATCTGCTTGTTTATCATTATAGTCAGTATATAAACTTTCCTCTGGCAATAAAATATCTAATCCATTTCTAAATATTAAAATAGTACCTACTATAATAGCAAATAGTGTTATAATTATAATGATATAGCAATAAGTATTTTTTATAGGATCTTCAAGACTAGAGTTAGGGTCTTGTTTCTTTTTTAATATACTAGAAACTATTAACGCTATAATAGCTATAGGCATAATGAAAATCATTAATAAAAATAATATTAATAAAAGTGCCATATTTACATTCCTCCCTTTTTCTCATTTTCTTTAATTATATTCCAATGATATTTATAAAGTATGCCACCTAATGCTACAACAACTAATGAAACTACTCCGTCCTTTATTTTTTCCCTTTTATAATTAGTCTTGCTAATTTCACGTGAATTTTTTGTAGTTGTTATATCATAAGAATAATCATAAGTATCATCTTCAAAAAACACATAAGAAGTTGGATAAATGTAACTTGTAAAATTATATACAGTCGAAAAAATTCCGACAACAATCATTCCTAATGTTATAAAAGAAACTATGTACAAATAAATAATTCTAACATTGTTATTCATAAAAAAATTCCTCCTTTAAGATTATTTGAATATATATTATCATATAGAAATGTTATATTCAATAAAAAAGGACATCTTTTTTATTGATGTTCCTTTTATTCATATTTAAGACTTAATTAATAAATTACAAATATTTCTTCAAAGTTTCAACACTATCTTCTTGCATCACAACAAAATCATTTAAAATATTTTTTACATCATCGGCAGCATCATCATTTTGATTAATAAGACGTCTTCCCTCAATAATTCCCATATTAGTACCTTGCATTAATAATTCTGATAATTTAGAAGTCGTACTATCTGTCATAGTTTTCATTTGAATTCCATACCAAGTCATTGCTTTATTCATAGCATTTGTTTCATGTGGTTCTTTATCGCTATAATTAGAATATAAATGATGTACTCTTCTAGAAATATCTCTATACTTATTGTATTCAGTATCAAGAACTTGCTTAAACTTATCATCAGAAACTTTATCAGATACGTAGGAAATTGCGTTCATTCCCATAGTTGCACCTTTATTTACTTCATCTAAAATATTTAAATTTTGATTTTCCATAATAAACCCTCCATTTTAAAACATAGTATCTTTAGTATTTACCAAAAATAGATAAATATTACAAAGTAGTTATTAATTTTATATTTGATATAATATAATTATTATGATAAAATTAAAAACATGAGGTGATTATAGATGTCATTAAAAATAGAAATTTCAAACAAAGGAGCAGAGCTTACAAGTATTAAATTTAATGATAAAGAAATGCTACATGACGGAAAAAAAGATTGGGATAGAATAGCACCTATACTTTTTCCAATGGTAGGAAGATTAAAAGATAATCAAACAATAATCAATAACGAAAAATATACAATACCTCAACATGGATTTGCCAAAGATATGGAATTTAAGCTTGTACAAGAAACTGAAAATGAAAAAGTGTATATGACAAAAAGTGATGAAAATACTTTAAAGATGTATCCATTCCAGTTTGAATTATATATTACATATATAGTAGATAATGACACATTAACAGTAAAATATAGAGTAATAAATAAAAGCAAAAATGAAATGTATTTTGGTATAGGAGGACATCCAGGATTTAAACTTGATTTAAAGCAAGAAGAATATTATTTAGAATTAGACCAAAAAGAAAATGAGATTGAATTTATGGAGGTAGATGGGCAGTATATATCAAATAAACCTTCAGCAAATTTATTAAAAGAAGGTAAAATAATAGAAATAGAAAAAGATAGTTTTGTAAATGATGCTATAATGATAAAAAAATTCAAATCAAAAAAGATAATGTTGAAACAAAAAAAGGATGATAAAAAAATTTTAGAATTTGACATGTCAGACTTTCCAATACTTCGGAATATGGAGCGTTCCTAATGCATCATTTATATGTATAGAGCCATGGTTTAATACAGCAGATAAAGTAATAGAATCAAAAAATTTTAAAGATAAAGAAGGTATAATAACACTAAAACCAGATGAAAAATTTGATTGTAAATATAGTATGAAATTTTTTTAATAAGGAAAAAGATATGATAAAAAACATGTTATTAATTGTTAATCCAAAAGCTGGAAAAGGAACTATACAAAGAAAACTTCCTAAAATTGTTAAAAATTTTAAAAAAAGAGGATATGAAACAAAAACAGTATATACAAAAGCAGACTATAATCCTTCTGATATATTAAAAGATTATAACAATAAATGGGATTTAATAGTATGCTGTGGAGGAGACGGAACATTAAATGAATTGATAAATGCTGTAATGAAACTAGAAGAAAGACCACAAATAGGATTTATTCCTCTGCGGAACAATGAATGATTTTGCAAGAACAATAAAACTATCTACAAGAAAAACTTTTCTATCTAAAAATATTGACGAAGGTACAATCATTCCATCAGATATAGGAAAATTTAATGACGTATATTTTAACTATGTTGTTGCATTTGGAGCTTTTACACCTGTTTCTTATGTTACAACACAAAAATTAAAAAGAAAATTTGGAAAACTTGCGTATTTTATAGTAGGAATAAAATACTTAAATAAAATACGTGGATATAAAATAACAATTGAAACAGAAAAAGAAAGTGTTACAGATGAATTTATATTTGGCTCTATAAGCAATTCAAAATCAATTGGAGGATTTGAATGGTTTAAAAGAAGCGGTGTAAAAATAAATGATGGTGAATTTGAAATGTTATTTATAAAAAAACCAAAAAGCTTTTTAGGATATATAAAAACAATATTTGCCATATTATTTAAAAAACATGATAAAAAAGAGTATTTTGAATATTATCAAACAGATAAAATAAAAATAACCTCAGAAGTAGGGATACCTTGGACAATGGACCGGAGAATTTGGGGGAAGAAAAAAGGAAGTAGAAATCAAAAATATAAATATGGCAATAGAATATATAATACCAATGTAGTAGGAGAAAGCATATGAAAAAAGGAATAATTAAATTTTTTGTAATTTTAATAATTCTTGGTCTAATTGGCTTTGGAGTATATTATGCATATCAAAAGTATAAAAAACAAGATCCATTTGAATTAGAATGGGTTAGGATTTATTATGACTATATGAGGCAAAATCATGAAGATACAAAGGCAAAAAAGAATACTTTAAAATATTATCGTGAAGATGAAAAAATAGAATTTTGCCAAGTACCAGATATAGAAAATCCGGTTATGCTATATAATTATACTGAGTTAGGACAAGCATTTACAAATATATTATACATAACAGATGAAAAGGAAGTAGTTACTCTTCAATCTTTTAAAAAGGATTTTGTTGTTGAATATCTATATGATGTAGAACAAAAAACTTATGATTATTATATCCATGAAGACTTTGGAGGCGAAGATAAATATACAAAAATATCTGAAAGCATAAAAGCAAACAAAGTAAATGAAGATGAAGAAACACAAACAGAAATAAAAGTTGAAAATGCAATTACATTAAAAAAAGGTGCAGTAGATTCAGTAACTGCACTAGATGGAACAGTGCTAGAAATCTCAACATTTGACGAAAAATTTATTTCTATAAATATAATAGAAGATAGATGGCAAAATATTGTTTTAGATTCTTATGAAGATGAAATAAAAAAAGAATTTTCAAAAGCAGTAAGCAAAATGCAAGCAGATATAAGTGAAAAACAAAAAGAAAAGGTATCACAAAAACAAGAAGAAATTCAAACAAGAAAAGACGAAATGATAAAGGCAATTCAAGAAATAGAACAAAAACGAAAAGAAGATGAAGAAAGAAGAATAGCTGAAGAACAAGCAAGAATAAAAGCAGAGGAAGAGGCAAAGAAGAAGGCAGAAGAAGAAGCAAAGAAGCAAGAAGAGGAAAGAAAGAAAGCTGAAGAGGAAGCAAAAAAACAAGAAGAAGAAAGAAAAAAGCAGGAGCAAGCACAGGCTCGGAAATTATACATTAAAATATGGAACATATAAAGGAACAGCTTATTGGACAGAAGGTGATCCATTAAGTAAATACGAAATAACAATTGTACTAAAATCAGATGGAACATATACACAAACAAATTTAATAACCGTGGCTGGAATGACACAAAACTACTCTGGAACATTTACACTAACTAAGGTTGAAGGAGTAGGGTTATATATAACTTTTAGTGCTAATGAAGAGGCGTATAAAATAACAGGAAACAATCAATTCGAAAGCACATCAGGTGCGATAATAAAATATGAAGAAAATTAAAAAAAACTATTGCATTTTATGAATTGCTTTTGTATAATTATGAAAGTGTAAAAAAGTAAAAAGAGGTAGAAAAATGAAAAACTATGAAAGAAAAGCGAATTTAATATCTTTTGCAAATATTTTCTTAATAGTAATTTTATTTTTATTTATATTTTAATAAGGAATATGTATTCCTTATTTTTTTATGCTTGATTTTGAAAATAAACGTCGCATTTTTAGTCGAAAGCCTCATTTAAAAATAAGAAAGGGTGGTTGATAATGAAAGCATTTAACAAAAAAATTGTACTAGAAGATGGAGAAGAATACCTAGGATATGGATTTGGTGCAGATGTAGAAGCAATATGCGAAATAGTTTTTAATACATCTATGGTAGGATATCAAGAAATAGTATCAGACCCATCATACACATATCAAATGGTAGTTATGACTTACCCATTGATTGGAAATTATGGAATTACAGATGATGACTATGAAACAAAACAGCCTACAATAGGAGGATTGATTGTAAGAGAATACAACGACCTGCCAAGTAACTTTAGATACACAAAAACTTTATCAGAATACTTAGAAGAAAATAATATTCCTGGAATATATGGATTAGATACAAGAAAATTAAATAGAAGTATTAGAGATAAAGGAACAAGAAAAGTAATTATAACAGACATAAACACAAGCAAAGAAGAAGCATTAAAGAAATTAAAAGAATATAATATGCCAAAAGATGCAGTATCAAAGGTTAGTTGCAAGAAAAAATGGTATTCAAGAACAGCAAATGCAAAATTCAATATTGTTGCAGTAGATTGTGGAATAAAACTAAATATAATAAGGAGCCTCAATAAAAGAGGATGCAACGTAACAGTAGTTCCATACAATACACCTTATGAAAAAGTTATAGATTTAAAACCAGATGGAATATTTTTATCAAACGGGCCTGGAGACCCAGAAGATGTAACAGAAGTAATAGAATTAGTTAAGAAATTAAGAGGAAAATATCCAATATTTCGGAATATGCTTAGGACATCAAATGATATCTTTAGCATATGGAGCAAAAACATATAAATTGAAATTCGGACATAGAGGCGGAAACCATCCAGTACTAAATTTAAAAACAGATAAAATAGAAATTACTAGTCAAAATCACAGTTATGCAGTAGATGAAAAATCTTTAAAAGGAACGGGCTTGAAAGTAACACACAAAAACATTTTAGACAACACAGTAGAAGGAGTAGAGTGTTTAAAAGATAAAATATTTAGTGTTCAATACCATCCTGAAAGCGCACCAGGACCACAAGATTCAAGTTATCTATTTGATCAATTTATTGATATGATGGGAGGTAATAAATAATGCCAAAAAGAAAAGATATAAAAACAGTACTTGTAATAGGCTCTGGACCAATAGTAATACGGACAAGCTGCAGAATTTGATTATGCAGGAACACAAGCATGCCTAGCTCTAAAAGAAGAGGGATATAAAGTAATACTTGTAAACTCAAACCCTGCAACAATAATGACAGATGTAACTATTGCAGATAAAGTATATATGGAACCATTAACATTAGAGTATGTTGCAAAAATAATAAGATATGAAAGACCAGATGCAATACTTCCAGGAATAGGAGGACAAACTGGTTTAAATATAGCAATGCAATTATATAAAAAAGGAGTTTTGCAAGAGTGCCAAGTAGAACTACTTGGGACAGCAGCAGAAGCAATAGAACGTGCAGAAGATAGAGAAAAATTTAAAGAACTATGCGAAGAATTAGGTGAACCAGTTCTTGAATCAATAATTGCACATTCAATAGCAGAAGGATTAGAAGCAGCACATACTATTGGATATCCAGTAGTGTTAAGACCAGCATTTACATTAGGAGGAACAGGTGGAGGATTTGCAGATAATGATGAAGAGCTACAAGAAATCATAAAACATGCATTAAAACTTTCGCCAGTTGGTCAAGTTTTAGTAGAAAAAAGTATAAAAGGATATAAAGAAATAGAATATGAAGTAATGAGAGATAGCAACGATACAGCAATAACTGTATGTAACATGGAAAATTTAGATCCAGTTGGAATACATACAGGAGATTCAATTGTAGTTGCACCAAGTCAAACTCTAACTAATAAAGAATATCACCTATTAAGAGACAGCGCTTTAAAGATAATAAGAGCATTAAAAATAGAAGGCGGATGTAATGTTCAATTTGCACTAGACCCACATTCATTTAAATATTATTTAATAGAAGTAAACCCAAGAGTATCTCGTTCATCAGCTTTAGCATCAAAAGCAAGTGGATATCCTATAGCAAGGGTTTCAGCCAAAATTGCAGTAGGAATGAGATTAGATGAAATACAGCTTGCAAACACACCAGCAAGCTTTGAACCAACACTTGATTATGTAGTATCTAAAATTGCAAGATTTCCATTTGATAAATTTGTACTTGCTTCAAACAAATTAAGCACACAAATGAAAGCAACAGGAGAAGTAATGAGTGTAGGAAGAACATTTGAAGAAAGCCTTTTAAAAGCAATTAGGTCATTAGAGATAGGCGTATGCCACATTTATATGAAGAAATTTGATAGTTTTGAAACAGAAGATTTGATGGAATATATAAAAGATGGAACAGACGATAGAATTTATGCTATAGCAGAACTAATAAGAAGAAAAACAGACTTAGGATTAATATATAATACTACTAAAATAGATATGTTTTTCTTAGAAAAAATCAAAAACATTGTAAAAATGGAATACAAAGTAAAAGAAAATGTTGACAACATAGAAATATTAAAAACAGCTAAAAAGATGGGATTTAGCGACAAATACATAGCAAATTTATGGGGAAAGAAAGAGGAAGATATATATCTATTAAGAAAAAAAGAAAATATTTATCCAGTATATAAAATGATAGATACATGTGCAAGTGAATTTGAAAGCTATGTACCATATTTCTATTCTACTTATGAACAAGAAAATGAATCAATAGTTAGCAGTAAAAAGAAAATTATAGTATTAGGTGCAGGACCTATAAGAATAGGGCAAGGTGTAGAATTTGATTATTCAACAGTACATGCAGTAAAAACAATTAAAAATGCTGGATATGAAGCAATAATAATAAATAACAATCCAGAAACAGTATCTACAGATTACACAACAAGCGATAAGTTGTACTTTGAACCATTAACAGTAGAAGATGTAATGAATATAATTGACTTAGAAAAACCAGAAGGAGTAGTTGCAGCACTTGGAGGACAAACAGCAATAAACCTTGCAATGCCACTTGCAAAACTTGGAGTAAAAATAATAGGAACAGATGTAGACGCAATAGAAAGAGCAGAAAACAGAGACAGCTTTGAAAAAGTTATGGAAAAACTAAAACTATTACAACCAAAAGGTCAAGCTGTAACAAATATAAAAGATGGAATAAGAGTAGCAGAAGAAATAGGATATCCTGTACTTGTAAGGCCAAGCTTTGTATTAGGTGGAAGAGCAATGCAAATAGTTTCAAACAGAAAAGCATTGGAGAAATATTTAAAATCAGCAGTTGAAATAAATGTAGACCAACCAGTTTTAGTAGATAAATATATAATAGGAAAAGAATTAGAAGTAGATGCAGTATGTGATGGAAAAGATGTATTTGTACCAGGAATAATGGAACACGTTGAAAAAACAGGTATACACTCAGGAGATAGCATTAGCATTTATCCAACATTTAGCGTAAGTAAAAAAGCAAAAGAAACTATATTAGATTACACAGTAAAATTAGGACTTGGTATTGGAATTGTAGGTTTATATAATATACAATTTATAGTAGACAAAGAGGAAAATGTATATGTAATAGAAGTAAATCCAAGGTCATCTAGAACAGTACCATTCATATCAAAATCAACAGGATATTCACTAGCGGATATTGGAACACTTGTAATGCTTGGAAAAACTTTAAAAGAACAAGGAATAGCAGAAGTTTATCCAAAAGAAAAAGAAAAATGGTATGTAAAAGCACCAGCCTTTTCATTCTCTAAACTAAACGGAATGGATACATATTTATCACCAGAAATGAAATCAACAGGTGAGGCAATAGGATATGATACAAAACTAACAAGAGCATTATATAAGGCACTTCAATCATCAGGAGTAAACCTTGCAAACTATGGAACAATTTTAGTAACAATAGCAGACAAAGATAAAGAAGAAGCACTTCCATTAATAAGAAGATTTTATAACTTAGGATTTAACATTGAAGCAACAAAAGGAACAGCTGAATTTTTAAAGGAAAATGGAATAAGAACAAGAATTAAAAAGAAAATAAGTGAAGGTAGCGAAGAAATATTAGATTCAATGAGAAAAGGATATGTTAATTATGTAATAAGTACAAGAGATGTAGATGCGCTTGACCAAGAAACAGATGGAAGTATTATCAGAAGATGTGCAGTCGAAAACAACATTGCTATGTTTACAGCATTAGACACAGTTAGAGTATTGCTAGACGTTTTAGAAGAAATAACACTTTGCATATCAACAATAGATGAATAAATGGTAATAAAAAAGAAAGGAGATTTTTATGAAACATTTAATTGATATAGCAGATTTAAATGTAAATGAAATTGACGATTTAATAAAAACAGCAAAAGATATAATGACAAATAAAGAAAAGTATTCAGAAAAATGTAAGAACAAAATACTTGCAACTCTATTTTTTGAACCAAGTACAAGAACAAGGCTTAGTTTTGAATCAGCAATGTTAGGCCTTCGGAGGAAATGTAATAGGATTTTCATCTGCGATGAATAGTTCTACTGCAAAAGGAGAAAGTGTGTCAGATACTGTAAGAACAGTAAGCTATTATTCCGATATTATAGCTATGAGACATCCAAAAGAAGGAGCTCCAGTTGTGGCAAGTGAAGTTTCAACAGTTCCAATTATAAATGCAGGAGATGGTGGACACAATCATCCAACACAAACATTAACAGATTTACTTACAATAGCAAGCGAAAAAGGAAGACTTTCTGATTTAACAATAGGTTTATGTGGAGATTTAAAATTTGGAAGAACAGTACATTCATTAATAACTGCAATGTCAAGATATAAGAATATTAAATTTGTATTAATATCTCCAAAAGAACTTAAAATACCAGATTATATAAAAGAAGAAAAATTAAAAAAGAATAATATAGAGTATGTAGAAACGCAAGATATTGAAGAGTATATAGATAAATTAGACATTTTATATATGACAAGAGTTCAAAGAGAAAGATTTTTTAACGAAGCAGATTATATAAGATTAAAGGACTACTATATATTAACTCTAGATAAATTAAAAAATGCTAAAAAAGATTTATGCATCATGCACCCACTTCCTAGAGTTAATGAAATAGCAACAGAAGTAGATAATGATTCAAGAGCATGCTATTTTAAACAAGTTGAATATGGAAGATATATTAGAATGGCATTAATTCTTAAATTATTAGAAATAAAATAAATATGTAAGAACGAAAGTGAAAATTCAATTATTAAAGCATAAATGAAGATTAATAATGAAAGGAGAAAAATAAGATGAATATAGATAGTATAAATAATGGTATAGTAATAGACCATATAGAAGCGGGAAAAAGCATGGAAATATATAAATATTTAGGTTTAGAAAATTTAGATTGCTCTGTTGCTATAATTAAAAATGTAAAAAGTAAAAAATCAGGTAAAAAAGATATAATAAAAATAGATAATGATATGGATGTCAACACAGACATTTTAGGGTATATAGATACAAACATTACAGTAAATGTAATAAAAGATGGAAAGATAATAAAAAAGACACATATGGAGCTACCTAAAAAACTAGTAAATATAATAAAATGTGAAAACCCAAGATGTATAACTTCTGAAGAGAGAGAAATAGACCAAGTATTTGAATTAACAGACAGAGAAAATAAAATATATAGATGTAAATATTGCGAAGCACAGGCAAAGAAGTAGTAGAAAAAGAGCATAAAATCAAGCAAAAAATTGCAGGGAAAAATTTCTTGCAATTTTTTTTAAAATTTTTTTAAAAAAGTGTTGACAGTAAATATTATTTTATGCTAAAATAAATCTTGCGTTCGGCAAAAAAATGATGAACGCAAAAGTACATTGAAAAATAAACAATAAATTCCTTTAAGAAGAATACTTTGAAGTATTCGTACTCAAAAAGAAAAGAATTGGAGAAAACCAAGTAAAAAAACGTCAAGAAGTTTAACATGAGTTAAGAAAACTCTAAAAAAGATATATAAGGTAGAGGAATCTACAATATATAAACAATAAAATTGAGAGTTTGATCCTGGCTCAGGATAAACGCTGGCGGCGC
>CANQZZ010000037.1 GCA_947628465.1 uncultured Clostridia bacterium | reverse complement strand
GATATTATTCGTAAATATTTTCAAATCTTTCATAATTGCAAATCCTCTAATGTATATTCTTTATTTAATTCCATGTTCTTGTACATAGTATTTGGCTCGAATGGAAACATAGTCATCATATAATTATCTTTTGTTTCAATATGAATATATTCTCTGCCAGTTGAAAAACTACTTTTTTTAATAAATTTAATCCTATCTCTAAAAGGTCTAATAACACCGCTTAAATATTTTCTTTCTTCTTCATCAAGTATTGGTTCTTCTACTTCTAAAGTTAGTTTTATTTTATTTTTCTCTATAATAGTATTTAATATATCCATTTCTTTTTCATTTAATAAATCTTTTATGCCTATTGTTAAATCAACTCCAAATTTTTTTGATATATTAGTCCAATGATTTATTTCATATATATTAACTTCTTTTTCTAATTTCATTTTATTTCACTTCCTTAATCTAATATTAAATGAATAATTGCATTCACTATAAATGGTGTAATAAATATAATTAAAATTATTATATAAAATGCTAAAAAGCCTTTTTCTTCATCAGTAAATAATTTTTTCTTCTTTTTATTTTCCATTTTTACCTCTTTCCCAAAATATAAATTTTGTATATCTTTTTAAATAATGTATTTCAATTTGTATCTCTCTATTATTTTCAATAATAACTGATGTACACTCTATCTTTCCATAATAAAATGTATTTCCTTGTTCCATTTCTAATATTCTATCCATTATCCATCCCAAATATTGATAAGATAAATCAGTTTTATTTACTATTAACATTTTTTACCTCTTTAACAACTTTGTCTTTTTCTTCTAAATCAACAATAGCATTTGTAATAGTTAGTCCATCTATTAGTTCATCATAATATCCGTTAAAACCTAACTTATCATAAATTAAATCTCTATAGGATATACTGCCATTTGTAATAGCATCTGCTAGTGCTTTAAATACCTTTTTAGTTTGGTCTAATCTTATATCTTGTTCTTTTGTTTCTAATTCGTGTTGTAAACTAATGTATTCACTGAATAACTCTCGTAGCATTTTTTCCTCTGCTGATAACTCAGATGTATGCTCTACATTCCTATGGATAAACGACATATCTACAAGATATTCTGATATTTCATTTAATCTTTTTTTATTCATTATTTATCACTCCTCATTTGATTTAGGAACTAAAATTGCTTCTCCAATTAATTCGATAACGAACTCACTTTGCAAAACATAAATATAAGCTGTGCCTTGCTTTGGAATAGGTATACCTACCATATATCTAATATCATTTTTACCTTCGCCCTGAAGTTTGCTATTATGTATTTCTTTTTTCTCATTAATAATTCCTAAACTACCACGCCATTCGTGTTTTTCATTGAATTGTACTACATCTCCTATGTTCATTATTTATCACTCCTTTTACTCCATCGTTTTTTAATTCCCAATATAATATCCAAATGCAAATCCCCATAATGCAAAAAGTATTATTATAATTATTAGTTCTATTAAATTTATTTTTATATTCTTATTCATAGCCTACCTCTTTTAAAATTTCAATAATTTTTTTACCCATGTCTTTTTTCTTGCAAAATTGAAATTCAACTCCGTATTTGTCTTGCATTGTTTCCATAATTTTTTGTAAAATTTCAGGTCTAACCTTTGTATACAAACTGCCATCTTTTCGTGTAGGGACTTGCCAAGTATGAACTTGTGATACATTTTCAATACTATTACTCGATATTAAAAATATAAATCTTTCACATCCAATCTCATATGCCTTAGCAAGCTCATTTTTAATTCTTAAATGTTCCGATGTCCTACACAAATTCCCAGATATTTCAACTAAATCTTTTTTAGTATCAATAATAACTTTTGCGCTATCAACTCTTTTATAGTCGCCACAATACAATTTGTTTCTAATATACTTAATTTCAGCCTTATCAAAAGCCTGTATTATATGTTCATCTTTTTGCTGTCTAGTATCCATTTCTATAATCATACTTACACCTCTTTAAATATTTGCTTTGACTTATCATATTTCATATCAATATATCCAATTCTTCCATCACGATTTTTTACTATATTTACTTTCATATCAACTACCAAATCATCATTACAATTCTTATCTTTGCAAAGTAATATAACTTTACTAGCGCTATTTTCTAATTCTCCTGAATCTTTTAACATCGATAAACTTAATTCGTCAGAACTGTATGCTGCTCTGTTTAATTGACTTGCACTTATGATAGTGCAATCATATTCCAAGCACATTTGTCTTAATTCTTTTGCTACTTCTGTAGCTTGTTCATATAAACTTCTACTATTATCCGTTTTAGTCAAACCTAAATGGTCTATGAATAAAATTGTATGCCTATTTTTATCCTTGAATTTCATTAATGTGGTTTTAATTTGCTTAATATCATTTGCTTTATGTTCAATAATTAAATTGGCTTTTTCTATTTCTTTAATCGCATTATCTATTGTTTGCTTTTGATAATCGCTAAGAGGATTATTAATATTGTCTACAGGTATTCTTGATTTTATTGCAGCAATTCTTTTGTAAATCGTACTCTTGCTCATTTCCATATTGAAATAAATACATTGAAAACCAGTCATTAAATCATTCATTAAGTTTAACATAAAACTTGATTTTCCAACTCCAGTAGTTGCACCAATTATCAAAAAATCTCCTCTTACCATTTCTAGCATTCTATTTAATCTTTCAAAATTATTGAAATTTATTTTTGAATGTTGTTCATTAATACCCTCAATTATTTCTCTACTTGTCAAAGTTACAGAATTATCAAGAAGTACAATATCATCAAGTCTTCTTATTTGTTTAACATAATCATCATAACTACACAACCCGTTTTCTCTACGATAATTTAACTTCTCTATTACATCTTCCTTGTAAAATTTGATAATACTTTCCTCTGCTAAATCTAATTGTTGTTTCCAACAGTTGTTATAATATAACTCTTCAGTTAGCAAATACATAAAATAATCTATATCAAAGTTCTTATGTTTCTCGTAAATTTTATAAACATTTATACATTCGCACTCATCGTAGCATTCTTTTGCATATTCAAATATGTTCTTGTTTTTTTCATTACTTAAATATTCGGGCTTAATTTGAGTTATTGAAAGCAAATTAGGTTTATTTAACAGCAATGCCATATACTCGTTTTCGATTTCTAATCGATTATCTTTTATAATCTTTAACATTACAATTTAGGCAGTCCTTTCGTACTTCCGACTTGATAATATACTTTTTGGTCCTTTTTATCTTCATTTACCCAATTATTAAACACTGATTGCCAATCAACAATTTTTTGACCTTTACCATTTACCCATCCAACACTTTTATAATAATTATAAAATTTTTCACAATAACTATTATCATCTATCTTTTTTTCTGATGCATATAAAATTATTTCATCGAGAGTAGGTGGTAGTGTGGGTGAAAAACAACCGACTCCATTTTCATTCTCATTTTCATTTACATTTTCATTTACATTCTTATTAGGTT
Organism: uncultured Clostridia bacterium; assembly: GCA_947628465.1. The sequence continues at coordinate 7,593 of CANQZZ010000037.1, read as the reverse complement.
GTTTTTCGATTGTACTTTGGTTGTTTTTTGGTTGTTTTTCGGTTGCTTTTTTTGCATTACAATTTCCTAAAGGAGCTCCTCCTTTTTTTCCATTAATGTATCTTTTATTATTTGCTTGAATTTGTGGTTTTATAAGAGTAAATATAGTCTTTTGAACTCCAGAAAGTTCTAATTCATTATCATTTAACGCTAATTCACAAATAGCATCATATAAGTCTAATCTTTTGTTTTTTGGAAGATTTTGAATTGATTCATAAAAACTTCTGTAAAAAATATAACTATTTTTTAACTCATTTTGATTCAACTTTAACTCAGTTTCAGTACAATTAATGTTCAATTTTGAATCAATTTCGTTCAAGTTTGATTTAAAATTGGATTTATTTTTGACAAATTCTTGCACAAAAATCACCTCAATCTAGTAAATTATCATTTATAAATTTATCAACTTCATCCCCTGTTAATACTGTTGAATTATCATTTTTAGCTGAATGGTTTTTTTGATATTCTCCATAATCATCGATATCAATATAAGTACCATTTAATAACTTAACTTTAGGAATTTTTACCTCGTTAAGCTTGTCTAAACTCCTAAATTGCGTTAATTTAACAGTTGTTCCAATAGTTCCGTCTTGCTTCTCAAATTCTTCTAATCCAAATACCCCGCAAAGTTTTTTACCTACTAATGTTGTTTCATCAAAATTCCATTTATATCCCGGATTGCTATTTTCAATCGCTGTGGTGAATCCCTTAAATAGCGCTACACAATTTGTATCTTCTTTTAAAGAAATATATTTACAAGCACCGCTTGGCCACTTCCTATCTACTGAATTTATATTATCGTATTGTCTTTGATAATACCCAGCCTGCTTATCATTACCTGAAATATCCACTTCTACTTTTAATGAAGTTGTTCCTGTTTGACCCGTATATTCATAAGCATTTTTAATTATTACTTCGTGTCCTCCTAGTTCTAACATTTCAAACTCTCCATATTCTATTCCTTCAATTTTATCCCAATCTGCTGGTTTTTTTAACATACTATTTTTCCTCACTTTCTTCAACTTTATCTAATTCATAATATTCTCTTACAACTTTATCAAATTCTTTTAAGTCATTTCCCATTGAATCGATTTCAAACATTCCAAATGGAGTTTTAACACAATCTTGCCCATTTGTTTTTAATCTAAATATATATTGTCCATTTTCAAACATTGAACGAATACAAATTGTAAACATCCCTTGAATATTAACTTTATCATCTAATAATTTTCCTATAGTTTTTGGTTTAATATTTCCATCTTCATCTGTATCTTCGTGCATAATTAAATAGACTGTTTTTCCTCCCTCGATATTTTTAATTCCATTTATTAACTCAAAGAAATTGTTTGCCATCTCGTTATATTTGTCATATCCTTTTACACTAGATTTTTCCATAAACTCATTTGTAATTAAATAATTTGCATCATCTATTACTATTACTTTCTTTTTAGTCAATTTAATTTGATTTAATATATTCTTATAATCATCAATTTTTGGTGCCTTAATATCTGTTTTAAATGGCAACGGTTTACCTAAAACATTTATTACTGCCACCTCATCTTTTTTAAAACTTCTTAATGAAGTACTTTTTCCACTTCCTGATTTTCCAATCAATAAAATTGGTACACTGTTCATATTTTTCACTCTCCTATTTTCTAATATTTTTCTTACCTCATTTTTTAAATAAGGAATTTCTATAATCTCATAATTATCGATATTTTCACTAAAATAAACAATAAACATTTCATCTACTTTTAAATTTGTATACTTTTCTAACAAAAATTTATAAATCGATAATTGTATATAATAATGCTCTAATGTAATATCATTTATATTTTCCAACGGTACTTTCATTGGTTTAATATACCTTTTATTTTTTTCATCATCGTTATATCCTTTGAGAATACTATTAGTCTTATAATCAACAAGTACAAGTTCGCCTGTCAATTTATTAATAAATAGGTGGTCTATTGCACTTGCAATATCATATTCTTCACTTCCTACAACAAATTCATCATATAGATGTTGTAATCTATCTTTATAATCTTCATAGAAATGTATAGCCTGTTTCTTTATTTTATTTAAAGCATTAATATATTCTTCAGATTCATCAAATTTATCTTCTAAGTATTCTTCTCCACTCCATAAACTTTGTGCATAAGCATGTCCACTGGAACCCTTACAACAAGCAAATTTATTTTTATAATCCCATTCTTTTAATATTTGAGTTATGTTTTTATGTTCTTTTAAAGCAACCATACTTGCTTTATTATCCCTATCAAACTTATTAGCATATTCTTCAATTAATCTAGTAACTGATATTCCTATTTTCTTACCTTTGTATTCATAATGATGGTCTTTAGGAAAGAATTTAAAATTTCTAAAAATTTCTAATTCTTTTTTTATTGATTCATACATTGCTCTATTCTTCTTTCATCTGATAATCTATCTAATTCTTCATAAGATCTATCTTGACTTTCTAATCTAATATCACTATCAATCGAATCTACATATCCTTCTAGTAAACTCTTTAAATCCCTTAATCCCTCTACTGTTGAATCATTATTATTTCTTTTGTGACATAATTGTATGTCTTTTATTAAATCTTCAAAAACTTCATCTAATAAATTCATTTTATACCCTCCTTATTTTTTGCTTCAATTACTCTACTTAATTGTTTATCACTTAATTTAATGATACTCATCATATGCATATCAATCATTTTTTTAGGTTTTTCTGTTTTTAACAATTTGGTTAATTCTTTATCAGTCAGTTTTTGATTTTTCTTAAAAACTGTGCTATACTTATATGTAGAAATGTTTGTGTCAGCATTTCTTTTCTTATAACTTGGCTTCACAATAAGCCTCACTGTGCCCTGCTTCAATGCAGTTTTTTTGTGCATCATCAGTTAATTTTGAACTTAACATCATTAATAAACCGGTTGCAATTACTATAAATAAACCAACAAAGATTGTTAAAGTTCTTTCTTTTCTTTTATATTTTTTCATATAGTTTTCATATTCCTTATTCCCCTGTTTCGCATTTTCTTCTATTATTTCTTTCATATTAAACCTCTTTTCTTTCTTATGCTTGTCCTACAATTCTAGAAAATTATATAAATAAATTTCTAGGATTTTTTTTTAAATTTTCTACTTCTTTATGTGTATAAAAACATTCCTTATTATTTTTAAATATTTCATTACATACATCATAAATTTTTTCTAATTGTTTTTTATTTTCTAATTCAGATTGATTTGGAAATACAAGTGTTACTTTAGTATTTCCTAATGTAATTTCTTTCATATAACACCCCTTAATTAATTGTATTTTTTTATGCTTGTCTTGTTGTTAAGTTTGCTAGACTTTGTTTTTATTTACTCTCCTATGCTATAATAGCTTGTAGACAGGAGGTGATTATTTGAAACTTGATATAAGTGTTTTTATAAGCATTTTAGCATTTATAGTGTCATTCCTTACTTTTTTATTTAACTTTATTTCTTCACTATCCCATATTGAAATTAAAAACATAAATTATATTACTTTTTTAGATCACAAAGATGAAGATGGGGAATATGTTTTAGCAATAGATTGTATAATTGAAAATAGAAATAAGTTCCCGATAAAGATATATAAAATAAAATTTAATAATTTCAACTCATTTTCAAAGAAGATAAGATTAGCAAGGGTTGATTTAAAAAAATATGGTCAAACTGTTAGACATTATAAATATTCTTTGGGTTTACCAATAAAACTTGATGCTTATGAATCTGAAGAAGGTGCAATACTTATAAATAGTGATACTCCTATAAAGGTAAGAAAAATCAATCTTCTAAAGTTATATTCTACCCGTGGGGTTCTTTATATTTTTTTGAGATTTCATAATCACAATAAATAAAATTAATAATTACATAAAAATATTAAAATTATTAAAAGTAATATCACTAATATGATAATTATTGATGCCATTGTTATTGACATTAACATTTCACTTCCTTTCTATTCTTCTTTTGTTGCAATTAAATCGCAATTTTGAGGTAAAAAAATTATGTCATCATACTTAACATTATATAATTTAAGTATTTTATCAATTATAGGTACATCAGGGAAAGATTTAAAATTTTCATAATTATTTAAAGTGCTTTCAGATATTCCTATTTGTTTTGCCGCTTCTAATTGCGTTAAATGATTGTTAATTCTTAATGCTTTCAAATTTAATTTCACTTCTTTTGCCTCCTATCTGAACTCATTATATTACGATTGAATCGTAATGTCAATAGTTTTTTGCAATTTTTTTGCATTTTTTTGCAATTTTACTTGTTTTTTTTGAGTTTTTGATTTATAATTATATTGCTAGGAGGTAAATATGAGCGATTTAGGAAACAAAGAAGTCTTTGCTGAAAATCTAAATTATTATATGAATCTTAATAGAGTAGATAGAAACAAATTATGTGATGATTTAGGGTTTAAATACACTACCGTAAGAGAATGGACAAATGGAACCGCTTACCCAAGAATTGATAAAATAGAAGCAATGGCAAACTATTTTGGAATATTAAAATCTGACTTAATTGAAAGTAAAAAAAATAAAGCTTTTGATGAATTAGATATATTATTTTCAAAAAATAAAGATATATTAACTGATGAAGATAAAGAATATATGAGATTTATAATTGAAAAGAGAAAAAGAGAGATTGATAAACAATTAGGAGATAGAGAATGAAAAATATAAAAGTGGAAAACGACAAAATTATTATAAATTTTAAGTTTTTGAAAACAATTAGTAAGATTTTTATATTTGTTTTATTATTAATATCTATTACACTAAATATATATTTTGCGTTTCATAATAAATCTGAAAAAGAAAATTATTGTGAAACAAATAAGTTATATATAAAAAATGGTGATTATTATTATAGAGTGTGTGAAGAAAAATTACGAATTATTCCTAGTGATGCAAAAATCATAAATGAATAAAATGTTGTAAGTAAAATAGATATAAAAGAAAAGTATGCTAGTACAGGTACTTCTATAAAGGAGTAAAATTATGGGAATTAAAGAATTATTAAAGAAAGAAATAACGCAACAAGATTTACTAAATTATTTCAATGCTAGTATAGAATATTTACACTTGCCAACCAATATAGATGGATGTGTATTTAATTATAAAGGAATAAATGTTATATTTATTGAAAAAGATTTATCTAGTTATAAAAAAAGAAAAACTATATTACACGAACTAGCACATATAGAATTATCACAGTTAGAGCAAAGAGATAAAGATTTATTGGCTTTGCGTACAAAAGAATATGAAGATGAGGCAGATAAACATATTAAAAAAATATTAAATGAAATAAAGGAGAGTATATGAAACTAATAGAAATGAAATGTAAAAATTGTGGTGCAAAATTAAGTGTTGATGAAAACAGTAACGACATAAATTGTCCATATTGTAATACAACCTTTAAATTAGATGATGAAGTTCAACACATACAATACGATAATGCAGAACAAAGCGGATATGATTTTGAAAAAGGTAGAATAAGAGCTCAACAAGAAGAAAATAACAATAGTGGATTTGTTTGCCCTAAATGTAATAGCAGAAATGTTAATATTCAAATTGTAAATGAAAGTTATTTAAAAAATGCACATCATGGATTAATATGGTGGTTATTAATTGGTTGGTGGTGGGTACCAATAAAATGGATATTTCTAACTTTACCTGCACTAATATTTAAAATATTTGGAGTTGGAAAAAAGAAAAAAATAATTAATAAAACAGCTAAAAAAGCTGTTTGCCAAAATTGTGGTAACATATTTAATATATAAATAAAAAAAGACCTACTGCTCGAACAGTAAGTCAAAATGAAAAATCACAAAGTCTAGCAACTTTAAATACAATATAATTGTATGGACTTTTCACATACAATTATAGCATAAAATTAAATAAAAAGGAAGTGTTATAATGTATAGTAATTACAATTTTAATATTGAAGATTTATTCGCAGTATACTTAAGAAAAAGTCAAGCTGATGACCCAAATGAACCAATTGAACTTACATTAGCTAAGCATAAACAAAGATTAATAGAAACTATTAAAAAATACAATATATCCGAAAATCAAGTAGTTTTTTATGAGGAAGTTGTATCAGGTGATACAATTTCAGAAAGACCGCAAATGAAGAAATTACTTAATGAAGTTAACAATGGGACATACGCTGCCGTTTTTGTAATAGCAGTTGATAGGTTTTCTCGTGGAGATAGTATAGACCAAGGCATAATCAATAATACATTTTATTATAGTGATACATTAATTATAACACCCGAAAAAATATATGATATTGCAAACAATGAAATGGATAGAGAGCAACTAGAGTTTGGTTTATTCTTTTCAAAAAGAGAATATAACACTATTAAAAAAAGATTATTAAACGGTCGTATTGCTGCTGCAAAGCAAGGATATTTTACAGGCTCAACAACACCTTATGGATATGATAAAGTATTGTCCCCCGAAAAAAAAGGATTTATTTTAATTCAAAATGATGATGCAAAATTTGTAAGAAAGATTTTTGATATGGCGCTTGAAGGAATTGGGGTTAATAACATTGCAAAATATTTAAACAATATCGGAGTAAAGCCCAAAAGGAGCAAAGTTTGGACACCATCAATGGTTTCTAAAATTTTATATAGACCTGTTTATTATGGGGTTATACAATGGGGTGAACAAAAAACTGTAAAAAAAATGGTAGATGGGAAGATAATAAAAAAAATTGAATATACAAAAGAATTTGAAAAATTTAATGGAAAGCATGAACCTATTATAACAAAAGAAGAATTTGATGAAGTTCACAGAATAATGAGTAACAAACCTTTTGCAAAGTGTCCAAGAACGGTAACTCCTAAAAGTCCATTAACTGGGCTTGTTTATTGTAGCAAATGTGGTAGAACAATGAAAAGAAGACCAACATGGAAAAAAGTAAAATTGCTGTGTTCTACGCAAAATTGCAGTACCGTTTCTAGTGAATACGATTTAGTAGAAAACAAAATAATAGAATCATTAAAAACCATATTAAAAGATTTAACAGTATATGTTGCAAATTATGAAAAAGAAATTAAGCCAAAACAAAATGATAATACTGATGCCATAAATTTTTTAGACAAACAAATTGAAAAAAACAACAAGCAATTAAAAAAAATACAAGAATTTTACGAACTCGAGGATTATACTAGAGAGGAATTTTTATCGAGAAAAAAAGAATTAAACTCTGAACTTGAAAAATTAACTATTGAAAAAAATAAATTAATTAAAGAAAATGATAATACAAAAATTGAAACAATAAAAAAACAAATTCCAAAACTGGAATATTGTTTAAACAATTATAATAAATTAACCAACCCTATCGATAAAAATAAATTATTAAAAACTATTATTAAAAAAGTTTATTATACAAAAGATGTCAAGGGTGGATGGTATAATAATCTTAAGGATAAATTTGATTTAAAAATAGAATTAAGCATTGATAAATAAAAGGGGACATCATAAATCTTGCAATGTAT
>CANQZZ010000036.1 GCA_947628465.1 uncultured Clostridia bacterium | reverse complement strand
AAAAAATAATATATTCTAACTATTAATAATAAGAATAAAGGAGTAAAACATGAATTCAGAGATTATAGGAAGTAGAATAAAGGCAATTTTGGTTGTAAAAAATATTAAAAGAAGTTATCTTGCAGAACAGTTAGGTATTACATATAATACATTAACTAAAAAACTAAATGGTCAAAGGGAATTTGGAATAAATGAAATATTAGCATTAAAAAAGATACTAGACTTAGATGTAGAAACATGCACCAATTTATTATTTAATGAAGACTATTTTATAGCATGAAATGGATAGGGCTAAGTAATAAAATATTATTGACATATTAAAAGTCATCTAGAAGGGTGGCTTTTTTTATTTCATAATACTAGATAAAAATACCAATATATGATATTATTTATAAAGTAAAAATTACAGAATTTTTAGATTTTTAAGGAGGAAAAATATGCCTAATGAATGGACAAAAAATCAACTTCAAGCAATAAACAAAAAAGGGAAAAATATATTAGTTGCAGCAGCAGCGCGGAAGCGGTAAAACTACTGTACTTGTTGAAAGAGTTATAAATAAAATCATAAATGAAGGTGTAGATATAGATAAACTTTTAATAGTAACATTTACTAATGCTGCAGCTTCTGAAATGAGGCAAAAAATTTTAGATGCAATATATGAAAAAATAGATAAAGAGCCTGACAACATAAATTTACAAAAGCAAATTATATTATTAAACAAAGCAAATATTTCAACAATACATGCTTTTTGCTTAGAAGTTATAAAAAATTACTTTTATGAAATAGGCATATCTTCTAATTTTAGAATAGGTGATGCAACAGAAATAGAATTATTAAAACAACAAACATTAGAAGAAGTATTTGATGAGTTATATGAAGAAAAAAATCCAGAATTTATAAATCTTCTAAACACATATAGCGGATATAGAGATGATGATGACTTAAAAGAACTAATTTTAAAAATATATACATATTCACAAAGTATGCCATTCCCAGAAGAATGGATAAAGGAAAGCACAGAAAAATTTGATTTAAAAGATAAATTAGAAGAAGACTTTTTCAAAACTCCATGGGGTAAAATATTATATGAGTATTATATAGATGAAATTAAATCGTGTATATATGATTTAAAAAAAGCATTAGAAAAGTTAGAAGGCAATTTAGACTTAGATAAATATTATAAATTTATACAAGGCAATTTAGAAATTATAGAAGATGTATATAAAACATCAAAAACATGGGATGATGTATATGAAGGATTGAAAGGCATATATCTTGGAAGATGGCCAGTCCAAAGCAAAACAAATTGTGAATTAAAAGATGAATGCAAAGCAATTAGACAAAATGCTAAAGATAGAATAGATGCTTTAAAAGCAAAAATATTTGTATGTACATCAAATGAAGCCAATAAAGATATATATGCAATGTATGACATATTACAAGCTATCAAAGATGTACTATTAGAATTTTCTAATAAATATCAAGAGAATAAAAAGGATAAGAACATTATAGATTTTAGTGATATAGAACATTATGCATTAAAAATATTAGTAAAAAAAGATGAAGATGGAAATTATGTACCAACAGATATTGCTTTAAATTATAGAGAAAAATTTGTTGAAATAGCAATAGATGAATATCAAGACAGTAACTTAGTACAAGAATATATTTTAACAACAATATCAAAAGGCGATAATATATTTATGGTAGGAGACGTAAAGCAAAGTATATATAAATTTAGACAAGCAAGACCAGAACTATTTTTAGAAAAGTATGATAAATATATTTTAGCAGATGATGAAGAAGAAAAATGCAAGGAAAACACTAAAATACAGCTATTTAAAAACTTTAGAAGTAGAGAAAATATACTTAAAATAACAAATACAATATTTGAAACCATTATGAGTAAAAAACTTGGAGACATTGAATATGACGAAAAAGAATATCTAAATTTTGAAGCAAAATTTGAAGAACCAAAAGAAGATATGAAAATTGCAGGAAAAGTAGAATTAGATGTAATAGACTTAAATGAAGAAGAGACCGAAGAAACATTTAAAAGTGATGACGAAGATGAAGAGTATGATGAAGAAAATGAAATCGAAGAAATAATATTAGAGAAAAACGAAATCGAAGCAAAGTTTGTTGCAAATAGAATAAAAGAATTATTAGAAAGCGGACTTTATGTGTATGACAAAAAAGAAGGATATAGAAAAGTAACGTATAGGGATATTGTAATACTGCTTAGAACAACATCTAATGTAGCGCCAATTTATGAAGCAGAACTTAGCAGACTAGAATTTCCAGTATTTAGTGACTCTCAAAGTAGCTATTTTGAAACAGAAGAAATACAAACTATTCTTTCTGTTTTAAGAATAATAGATAATCCAAATTCAGATATTCCACTTGTTTGTGTTTTAAGGTCTGAAATTGGAGGATTTACAGATAACGAACTTGTAGAAATAAGGCTTTGTGCAAAAAGTACAAGCTATTATGAAGCATTAGAGGAAATAAAAAACAGTGGAGAAGAAGGAAGCTTAAAAGAAAAAGTAATTAGCTTTTTAAACACATTAAAGAAATGGCAACAAAAGCAAGAATATTTAAGTTTAGACGAACTTATATGGTATATATATGAAAGTACAAACTATTATGATTACATAGAAAGTAGTCCTAATGGAAAATTAAAATGTGCCAATTTAAAACTACTATTTGAAAAGGCAAAAGATTATGAAAAAGCAAGTTTCAAAGGCCTATATAATTTTATAAACTACATAGATAGAATCAGTAAATCATCAGGAGATATGTCATCTGCAAAATTAATCGGAGAAAATGATAATGTAATTAGAATTATGAGTATCCATAAAAGTAAAGGACTTGAATTTCCAGTTGTATTTTTGTGCGGAACTGGAAAAAGATTTAATCTTCAAGATTTAAATGATAATATATTATTGCATCAAGACATGGGATTTGGACCTAAATATATAAATTATGAAAGAAGAATACAATATAACACACTTGCAAAACAAGCAATTAGAACAAAAAGTTTAAACGAAATATTATCAGAAGAAATGAGACTTTTATATGTTGCACTAACTCGTGCAAAAGAAAAATTAATAATAACAGGATGTGATAACAATTTAGAAAAATCAATTGCACAAAAAGAAAATGTAAGCATTGATGAAGAAACAGGAAAAATAAATATTGTAAGTGTAAGAAAAGCAAGATCGTATTTAGATTGGCTAGAGTTAATATATGCAAATAAAAAAGAAGATATAGAAAAAATCTTAGATGTAAATTTCTTAAACAAAGACGAAACAAAGGAAAAAGAAAAAGATGATAAAGATGAAGAAGTAAAGAGTGATATTGAAGATTGCGATAAAGTAGACCAAAGTATTTTAGAAAAGGTAAATACTCTTTTGACTTATGAATATCCATATTTAAATAGTACAAAACTAGGTGTAAAAGCATCTGTTACAGAAATTGCAAAAGGAAGCAGACATGAAGCAATAGATGTTATGAAAGAGCCAAAATTTCTAACAGATGATAAAAAATTAAGCAAAGCAGAAATTGGAACATTGGTGCATCTAGTAATGCAAAAATTGGACTTTACTAGAACCTATACTGAGGATGATATTAAGGAATTTTTGCAAGAACTAATTGCTTCAAAAATAATTAATGAAAACCAAGCAAAATATGTTGATATTAATAAAATACTAGAATTTACTAAATCTGATTTATATATGCAAATTAACAAAGCAAAAGAGGTACAAAAGGAAAAACCATTTTATATATATATTCCTGCAAATGAAATATATGAAGACAATACTGACGAAAAGATATTAGTACAGGGAATTATAGATTTATACTTTATAAATCAAAATGATGAGCTTATACTAGTAGATTATAAAACAGATTATGTAGAAGAAGGAAATGAGAAGGAACTAATAGATAAATATAAAGGACAATTAGAGATTTATAAAAGAGCGTTAGAAAAGGCATTAAATAAAAAGGTGGAAGCGGTATATATCTATTCAGTTCATTTAAGTAAGAAAATTGCTATAAATATTACAAATATTACAAATGTATGACAAAACAAAAAATCTGTTGACAACGAAAAGGAAAAGCTATATTATTAAAAATGTAAAATTGTATAAAAAACTGAAATATAACAATACTAAAACAGGGAATACTGTTAAGAAACAAAAGAAAGGAGAAAAGAAAAAATGTCAAAAGAAAAATTAAAAACAAAAAGAGGTATAACCTTAATCGCACTAGTAATAACAATAATAGTAATGTTAATACTAGTAGCAGTAACAGTAACAGTAGCATTAAACGGAGGGCTATTTAGTACAGCAAAGAAAGCAACAGCTGATACAGAAGCAGCAAGAGAAGCAGAAAGTAAATTATCAAGTGGTAAAGTACAAATTGATGGTTTATGGTACAATTCAATAGAGGACTATGTAGCTGGAGTTGAAGGGAAAATAGCAACTTATAATGATGCACAAAAAGATGGTGGATATTTAACAGAAAATGCAGAATTTAAGGATGGAGACTATACAGCAGTAATACCAAAAGGATTTAAGGTATCAGAAAAAGACGGAGAAAATAAGATAGAAACAGGATTAGTAATACAAGATGCAGTAGGAAATGAATTTGTGTGGATACCAATAAAAGAAAATTTAGGAGAGTCTTATTCATCAGGAAGCAATTATCTTGAGCCAAAAGAATTAGATGGCAAAGATTCTGATAATAGTAAAATAACTGATAGTCAAGACAACTTAAATTACTACTATGGATATACAGATGATACGAATGCAAAACCATATTATGATTATAATGATTTTAAATACGAATCAGAATATGCAGAAATGGTAAGACAAGTAAATAAGTATCATGGATTTTATATAGGAAGATATGAAACAACAATAGACGAGAGTGGTAATATAGGAAGTAAAGCAGGAGAAAAAGTTTTAGAATCAGGAGATACCTTAGTTGAAACACCTTATAATGCAGAAAGTGAAAATCCAGGTGCTTATAGATGGTGGGGATTATATGCAGAGCAAAAGAGAGCTAATGTCCCAGAAAATGGAACAAATGTGCAAACAGCAATGATATATGGAGTATTATGGGATAAAACAATGGACTTTATAAGAACTCAAAAAACAGCAGGAAATACAACATATAATGTAGATTCTGCTACAGAAAGTTGGCATCAATATTCTTCAGAAGTGGAAGCAGGAAAATCTGAATCAGGAAAAGCGGGAGATGTGGCATTAAACATTTGGGATTTAGAAGGTAATGCATTTGAATGGACTCAGGAAGCTGATTGGAGCGATTGTAGAGGTGGTCGCGGTCGGACGCTACGAGGCGCCCGAGCCAGCAAGTTCTCACTGTACCGACTTACATTCTAACTTGGTAGCTAATGGAGGACGGACTTGGTTCTCGCCTAGCACTTTACATCAAAAACTAGTTGTAGATAGTACCCATAGGTCTAAAATTTCATACAAAATATTTATGAAATTCGAGTCAATAAATGTATAGTAAAATAATATGTAGGAAAATGGCAAAGAGAAATGTCAGTTTTTCTACATATTTTTTATACAAAAATATCTGAAGAAATAATATGTAAATTAATAGATAGAAACATTGGTCAAAATTATTGCCAAAATAAAACAGAAAAAATATAATAACTTTATAAAAACCAAAGAAAGAGAGGAAAAACAAATGTCAAAACAAAAATTAAAAACAAAAAGAGGTATAACATTAATTGCATTAGTAATAACAATAGTAGTAATGTTAATACTAGTAGCAGCAACAGTAACAGTAGCATTAAATGGAGGAGTATTTAAGTCAGCAAAGAAAGCAACAGCAGATACAGAAGCAGCAAGAGCAAAAGAAAGTGAATTATCAAGTGGAAGAGTAAAAATCAATGGCACATGGTATGATTCAATGGAAGACTATATGGCAGGAAAAAAATCAAGTGACCAAGCTATGCCAACATACGATAAGGCACAAACTAATGAAGATGGAATTTTGAAAGAAAATGCAAAATGGACAGATGAAACAGGAACAGCAGTAATACCAGCAGGATTTAAAGTAATAAATGGTATAGAAAACAACCAAAAAGTAGAAAATGGATTAGTAATACAAGATGCAAGTGGAAATGAATTTGTATGGATACCAGTAACATTTACTAAAGAAGATGATGAGCAGCCAAACGAAGATGGATTATATCAAAGCTTTCTAGATGTATTTTATAGAAGTAATTGGTCAGATTTCGGAAGAGGAAGTAATAAATATACAGATACTTCAGGTTCGAGCTATAATGAGCCATTTGACAATGGATATGATAACGAGAAAAGTGATTATAACGAAATGATGAGGAGTGTGCAAGAAAATGGAGGCTTCTATATAGGAAGATATGAAGCAGGAAGCGTTGATAAGGAAACGAAAACTATTGGACAACCAAGAATAGAAAACACAGCAAATGGAACAACAGGAGTAGTAATAAAAAAAGACCAAATCCCATATGTCTGGGTTAGTTGGGGCTTAGCAATGAATGATATTGATTCTGACATAGATTATAAAGGTAATGACTTAGGAAAAGGAGCAGTATATTTAAGCAAGCATTTTTATGATGGAAAAGAAGTAGGAGTAGTATCAACCTTATGCTATTCTATACAATGGGATGCAATGCTAGAATTTTTGAATAAAGGAGAAACTAATAAATTTAATTTAAAAGATAGTACAAGTTGGGGGAACTATAAAAGTAATATATGGACAATAGAAAATGCAAATGCAAGTTATTATTCAAATAATACATGGACAGCCTTTTCTAGTGAGGAAAATAAAAAAACTAATACTTCAAATGGTCTTTTATTAACAACAGGAGCAAGTAATGATTTTGCAGCAAAGAATATATATGATATAGCAGGAAATTGCCTTGAATGGACTATGGAAACTAGATCTTCTGACAAACGAACTTTACGAGGAGGTTATTTCACATATGATGGCTCTAGCTATCCAGCTAATAGTCGAGGTAGCAACGGTCCTGGCGAGTGCAGTTATGCTGTTTCTTTTAGGCCAGCTCTTTACATCAAAAACTAGTTTTACAAAATTATTATTGCCATAAATTAACATAAAATTTGTTTACAAAATATAAAAAATATAGTATAATTAATGAGAATTAATTATAAGGAGCAAAAAAATGGCAACATTAAAAAAGTTTGGAATATATTTTTTAATATTTGTAGCAGCATTTTGTATAATAACTGGATTAACAAATTTAGCTATGAGATATAGCTATAAAGATATAACAAATTACGAAATAGTAGGAGATTCTTCTGCTATTTCAGTAGATGAATGCAGAGCTACATATGCTAATGGATATATAAAAGGTTCAATAACTAATAATGCAGAAGAAATTATTCCGTTAAAATATTTAAAAATCAATTTATATGATAAGAATGAAGTCTATTTAGGTAGTGAATATAAAGAATTAAAAAACTTCTATCCAAAAGAAACAATAAACTTTGAGATGAATTATAATTACAAAAATGTAGATAAATTAGTTATTGGACTTACTGATGAAAAGGAAACAATGGAAACTTATAACTTTTTTAAGAATGTTAAGAGTAATGAACTAAAAGTTGCTGCACCTATTGCAGGGATATTAGTGTTATATACATTATTACCATAGTAATATAATTTAATGAAAATAATCAAAATAGCAAATTGTTAAAAAAAGATAAAAAACATTTGCTATTTTTTAAATTTTGTAATATAATTGCAACACAAATGTAATATTTATGAAAAAAATGAAAATAATAACATAGAAGAAAGGAAAGATTCTAATGTTTGGTTTTAGTCGGTTTTGGACAAGATATAGGAATAGACCTAGGAACTGCTACAGTAATCGCATATGTTAAAGGAAAAGGAATTGTTTTAAGGGAGCCATCAGTAGTAGCAGTAAATAATATTACAAATGAAGTATTAGCAGTAGGTGGAGAAGCAAGAAGAATGCTTGGAAGAACACCAGGTAATATTGTTGCAACAAGACCACTAAAAGATGGAGTAATATCAGATTACACAGTTACAGAAAAAATGCTTAAAAACTTTATAAATAAAATATGTGGTAAATTTGTATTTGCACCAAGAATTATGATATGCATACCATCACAAGTAACAGAAGTTGAAAAAAAAGCTGTAATAGATGCTGCATCACAAGCTGGAGCAAGAAGAGTATATTTAATAGAAGAACCAATAGCTGCAGCAATTGGAGCAGGTATAGATATATCTAAGCCATGTGGAAATATGGTAGTAGATATTGGCGGAGGAACAACAGACATTGCAGTAATATCACTTGGAGGCTCAGTTGTAAGTACTTCAATAAAAGTTGCTGGAGATAAATTTGATGAAGCAATCGTAAAATATATTAAGAAAAAGCATAATGTTATGATAGGAGAAAGAACAGCAGAAGATTTAAAGGTAAATATAGGTTGTGTGTATCCAAAAATACAAGATGTTGAAATGGACATAAGAGGAAGAGACCTAATAACAGGACTTCCAAAAACTATAACAATTAAATCAAGTGAAATGATGGAAGCATTATCAGAACCAGCAATGTTAATAGTAGATGCAGTTCACTCTACATTGGAACAAACACCACCAGAGCTTGCAGCAGACATAAGTGATAAAGGAATATATATGACAGGTGGAGGATGCTTAGTAGATGGGTTAGACAAGCTTCTTCAAGAACAAACAGGAATTAATGTAATGATAGCAGAAGATGCTGTAAGTTGCGTTGCTTTAGGAACAGGAAAGGCATTAGACAACTTAGATACATTAGATGGAAGAACGGGAAGATAACATGAAAAAATTAGCATTTTATACGCTAGGATGCAAAGTAAATCAGTATGAAACTAATGCAATGATAGAAAAGTTTATAAATAAAGGATATGAAATAGTAGATTTTGAAGATATAGCAGATATATATGTTATAAACACATGTACTGTTACAAATATGTCTGATAGAAAATCAAGACAAATAATAAGGAGAGTAAAACAGATAAATCCAAAATCTATGCTTGTTGTAACAGGATGCTATGCTCAAGTTGCAGGAAAAGAATTAGAAAAAATAGGAGAAATAGATTTAATTGTAGGAAATACTGAAAAGAAAAATATTGTAGACATCGTAGAAAAACATGAAAGAAATGCGTCTAATAAATATGAAATATATGATATAAATAATCAAAAAGAATTTGTAGATTTTGGAACAACACTTTACACTGAAAAAACAAGAGCGGTAATTAAGGTACAAGATGGATGTAACAACTTTTGCTCATACTGTATAATTCCTTATGCTAAAGGAAGAGTAAGAAGTAGAAAGATAGAAAGTGTAATTAATGAAATAAAAAGTATAGTAGAAAAAGGTATAAAAGAAGTTGTAATAACAGGAATTCACATTGCATCTTATGGAACTGATTTTAAAGATAGTAATATAAGGTTAATAGATTTACTAGAAGAAATAAACAAAATAGAAGGTCTAAAGAGAATAAGACTTCGGGTCGCTTGAGCCAAATATAATAACAGATGAATTTGTTGAAAGATTAAAAAAACTAGATAAAACATGTGACCATTTTCATTTATCACTTCAAAGTGGATGTGATGAAACATTAAAAAGGATGAATAGAAAATATACAACTAAAGACTTTGAAAACGTAGTAGAAAGATTAAGAAAAGCATTTCCAAATGTTCTGCTTACAACAGATATTATAGTTGGATTTCCAGGTGAAACAAGCGAAGAATTTGAAATTACATATAACTTTTTGAAAAAAATAAAATTCTATAAAATGCACGTATTTAAATATTCTCAAAGAAAAGGAACAAGAGCAGCTGTAATGCCAAATCAAATAGATGGAAAAATAAAAGAAGAAAGAAGTCACAAATTAATAAAACTTTCAAATAAAAATGAAAAAGAATATTTAAGTACATATATTGGAAAAGAAGTAGATGTTTTACTAGAGCAGGAAGAGGATGGATATATAAAAGGTCATACATCAAATTATATGGTAGTATGCACTAAGGGAAGTTCAATATCAAATCAAATTGTAAAGGTAAAAGTATTAGAAGAAAAAAATTTAGAATTAATTGGAAAAATATGAAATAAAATTGTAACATATGTCATACAATTGAAACAAAAAAGTAATATTAAATTAATCAAAAAAGTATTGATTTAATCATAAATTTGTAGTATATATGTATATAGTAAGTTTAATAGTAAATTGGAATAGATTTAATTTACAAGAGATAAAATTTAGAGGAGGATATAAAATGTCAGGGAAATTAAGTAATGAAGGAACAGAAAACGTAGGAAAAATTGGAGTAGAAATAGGTGGTGATGAAATGAATCCTAATAACCAATCAAATAATTCATCATTTAAAGTTGCATCATCAAATCTACCAGAAAAAACAAGTATATGGACAAAAGTAAAAAATGTATTATTATATGAAGTAAAAGTAGAATTAACTCCATATCAACAAAAAGTAGAAGATGAAATAAATGAATTTTTACATCAAGAAGTTACATGGAGTTCATTTAAAAGCTTTTTATTCCAAGAAGTACCTATTACATATAGAGGAAAAAGAGTATTTTAATTAAAAAATATAAAAAGAACACTTGAAATGTGTTCTTTTTTGTTATAGAATACATTTTGTTGAGAATAATATAAATTATAAGGATGTTTATAACATCAGAAAGAAGGTAATTTTATGTCAGTAAAAGTAGCTATTAATGGCTTTGGACGTATAGGACGTCTTGCATTTAGACAAATGTTTGGAGCAGAGGGGTATGAAATTGTTGCAATTAACGATTTAACAAGTCCAGCTATGCTTGCACATTTATTAAAATATGATTCAGCACAAAAAAGATATGAAAAGGCAGACACAGTAGTTGCAGGAGAAGATTCTATTACAGTAGATGGAAAAACAATTAAAATATATGCAGAAAAAGATGCAGCTGATTTACCATGGGGTGAAATTGGTGTAGATGTTGTATTAGAATGTACAGGTTTCTATACAACGAAAGAAAAAGCAGAAGCTCATATTAGAGCAGGAGCAAAAAAAGTAGTTATATCAGCACCAGCTGGAAAGGATTTAAAAACAGTAGTATTTGGAGTTAATGAAAATGTATTAACTCCTGAGGACCAAATAATATCTGCAGCATCATGCACAACAAACTGTTTAGCACCTATGGCAAAAGCATTAAATGATTATGCACCAATTCAATCAGGAATAATGACAACAGT
>CANQZZ010000035.1 GCA_947628465.1 uncultured Clostridia bacterium | reverse complement strand
TATAATAATGAATTAGAAAAAATATTAGAAAAAAAATCTTTTTCAGAGGGTGCAAAAAATATCCTTCTTAATATTTTGTACAAAATGGAAACATCTTTTGACGATTATAAAAAAGTAAAAGTATTTACAAAATCAAAAAAAGAGTTGTTAGAAGAAATAATAGATATCATAAATAATAACTGCAAAGAAATCGAATTAGTAAAACCTAGCTTAAATGAAGACACAAAGCTTGGACATAAAAAATATACTGTAGAAAAAGATAAAATAATTTCATATCCAAACGAGAAAAATTTATTTTATGCTTTAAACAGTTTATCAAATAAAAAATTTTATATAATGGAAGACAAATATTGGGTTATTAAAGAAGCAATGGAAAATCTACTAAACAAAGGATATGTACTAGATAAAGATGAAATAATTAGAGATTTTGATGGATGGACATGGAGCATTGTGCCAAATGAAATTGAAGATTATACATCTGGACTTGTATATCAAAATATAAAAATATTATTAGGAAATGAATTATTAGATACGGCATTAGAAAATGATAAAAATTATGACTTTATAGCTAATTTTGAAAAAGCAATAGATTCAATTCCAAATGAAAGTGAAACAAATAATTTAGCAAAGTTAATATACAAAATAGCTTTATTAGAAGATGTAAAAGATGATGCTACAAAAAGAGAAAATATATTAAATATAAAATCTTCATTAAAAAATGAACTAGGCAAAATGGAAAACAAAAAAGAATATTTGCAAGAAATAGCAAATTATAAAAAAGAAATAAAAAAAGATATAAAAGAAATTGATGAAAAATTAAATAATAATATACTTCTTAGAAAGAGCTTTATAAAAGAAAATGAGCTATTAGACCAAGATAAAAGAATATTTAGCCTTAGTGAATATACAGAAGTACTTCAAGAAAATAGAAAAAATTTGTTAAAACAATTGGACGATTATAGCGAGCTTATGAAACCAATGAATTTTGTAAAGAAAAAAACGCAAATTCTTAATAAATATGAAATACTAGAAGATATAAATGAAGATATAGATTATAATTCAGAAATATATAAATCATTAATAGAATTACAAAAAAATTTCATAGAGTTATTTGATTGCAGAATAAATTCTGTACAATTTAAAAAAGAGATAATAGAATATATATATCTATTTAGATACTATAAATTAATATATGTAAATAGCGAAAAACAAATAAAAGACGTAGAAGAAATTTCAAATGAAATAAAAAAAGCAGAAAAAAATTTAATAACGAAAGCATGTAAGTTGAAAGCTTTAAATATATTATGTCAGGACATAGAAAAAAATTATGAATTTATATCAAAAATTTTAAGTTATAATATTATAGATTTAGAAGATATAAATTTACAATTCAAAAAAAATGACAAGACTGTAGTATTAAATATATATGATGATAATATACTAGAAGACTCAATAATTTATGATATAAATGAAGAATTAAATGTAAAATTTAATAAAAAAATAAAATTATTTAATTAAGCAAAAGGAGTGTTGAAATGGATATTACTTTTTTAGGAGCAACAAAAACAGTTACAGGATCTAATTTTTTACTAGAAGGAGCTGGAAAGAAAATATTAATTGACTGCGGGCTTTATCAAGGTAAGGCAGCTGAAGAAAGAGAGAATTATGCAGATTTTCCATATAATGTAGGCGATATAGATTTTCTATTATTAACACATGCACATATAGACCACTCAGGGAAAATACCAAAACTATATTTAGACGGATATAGGAACCCAATAATTGCAACAAAAGCAACATGCGATTTGTGTTCTATAATGCTTCCAGATAGCCGGACATATTCAAGAAATGGAAAATGAGTGGAAAAATAAAAAAAGAATAAGAAAGGGCCTTCCTGCAAGACCACCACTTTATACAGCTGAGGATGCATTAAAATGTTTAGAAGTATTTAAACCAGTACAATATGATGAAATAGTAGAACTTACTCCAGATATACATGTAAGATTTAATGATGCAGGACACATGCTTGGCTCTAGCATTATAGAAGTATGGATTAAAGAAGCTGGAGAAGAAAAGAAAATAGTATTTACAGGAGATTTAGGAAATAACGATATACCGCTTTTAGATTCTCCAACAATGATAGATACAGCAGATTATCTAGTTATGGAATCAACATATGGAGGAAGACTTCATATGAGAAATGATGATAAAGCAGAAATGTTCTTAAACATAGTTGCAGAAACTTTGGATAAAGGCGGAAACGTTGTAATACCATCATTTGCTGTTCGGAAGAACACAAGAAATATTATATGAATTAAATAAACTAAAAGAAGAAAGAGACGATAAAGAATTTATAGAAAAATATGAAAAATTAATGAAAGCACCAGTATATGTAGACAGCCCACTTGCAATATCTGCAACAGAAATATTTAGACAAAACATGAATCTTTTTGAAGAAGAAGTAAGAGAGGAAATATTAAAAGGTGATAATCCTTTGGAATTTCCAGGATTAAGATTTACACAAACAGCAGAAGAATCAAGAGCACTAAATGAAAATACTACACCATCGATAATAATATCTGCAAGTGGTATGTGTGAAGTAGGACGTATAAAACATCACTTAAAACACAACTTATGGAATCCAAATAGCACAATACTTTTTGTAGGATATCAAGCACCAGGAACACTTGGAGCAAAAATAGTAAGTGGAGAAAAAAAGGTAAAAATATTTGGTGAAGAAATTGCAGTAAATGCAAGAATAGAATACATAGAAGGATACTCAGGACACGCAGACCAAGAATGGCTACTTAATTTTGTATATTCATTTATAACAAAACCAAAACACATCTTTTTAGTACATGGCGAGCCAGAGGGACAGAAAATATTAAAAGATAAAATATTAGAAACAGTTAATATACCAGTTACAATACCTGATTATGGAGATAAATATAAATTAGATGATAAGATATCTATAGAAGAAAAATTAGATATAGAAGCAAAAAATAAATACTTAAGATTAGAAGTAATAGATAGATTATCAACACTAAAAGAAGAACTAGAAGATATGTCTATAATGATAAAAGAAGACATAGTAGACGAAGACAAAAAAGACGAAGAAATAGCTGCAATAAACGACAAGATAAAAGAACTAGAACAACAAATAGTAAAAATAATATCATAATGTCCCAGAGGGGACGTTTCTTTCTGGGACATTTTGTCCCAGTTGGGACACATATTTAATATAAATATAGATAAAGTAAGAGGGAGTCACAAATGGAAAAATATTTTAATGATGCAATAATTGGAAACAAAGATATAACAGCAAGTTATACAAAAAAAGGAGAATTAATAAGGCTATTTTACCCTAATACAGATTATAGACAATTTATAGATTTTTTTCATGTAGGAGTAAAAGTAAACGATTCATCAATCATTTATTTACATGATGATATAAACAATGTATATAAACAATATTATACAGAAAATACAAATATATTAAATACAGAAATATTAAATACATACTTTAAATTAAAAATTTTGCAAACAGATTTTGTATGTGAAAACAAAAATATTTTAGTAAAAAAATATAAGATGAAGAATGAAAATAATATTGATTTAAGCATCAATTTTATTACATATTCTGAGCTTTTAACAAATAACAACAATCAAGTAAGTGGATATTACAAAAATAATTGTCTATTTCAATATATGCATGACTATACTTATGCAATTTGCTCGGATAAAAAAATAGACAAATCTCAAATAAATAATAATAAAGCCAATATACAAACAGGAGTAATTGGTGATAAAGATTATGTTGGAATGTCAAGTGATTCTAGCATTAGCTACAATTTAGGAGTATTAAAGCCAAAAGAAGAAATAGAATTTTGTATATATATTACTATTTTTGAAGGCTCAGATTTAAAAGACATTGAAAAAGAAATAGAAAATATTAAAAATATAGACTATAAAAAAGAGCTAGATAAAACCAAAAGATATTGGGAGAAATATGTAAAAGACCATGACACAATAAAACTTACAAATTCAAATACTGAATATATGAAAAAATTGAAAAAAATATACAAAAGAACAATACTTTTGTACCCACTACTTACAAACAATAAAACAGGTGGGATATCAGCAGCAGTAGAGATTGATGAAAATAGAACAAAATGCGGAAGGTACTCATATTGCTGGCCAAGAGACGGAATATTTATAACAAATTCCTTAGATATTTTAGGTATGGAAAAAGAAACAGAAAAGTTTTATAAAACATTTTGTAAAATGACACAAAGTAAATCTGGAATGTGGGAGCAAAGATTTTATACAGATGGAAGCTTAGCTCCATGTTGGGGATATCAAATTGATGAAACTGCAAGTGTAATATATGGAGTATATAATCATTATGAGCATACACAAAATATAAAATTCTTAAAAGACACATTAAAGATGTGTGAAAATGCAACAAAATATTTAAAGAAATATATTCAAAATGTATTAGATGGAATAGACGAAGAGTATAAAAGTTATGACTTATGGGAAGAAAACGAAGGTATACATACATATTCACTAGCATCAATTTTTTCTGCATTTGAAAAAATGATAAAAATATATGAAAAAGTTAAACCAGAATTTAAAGAAAACAGATTAAGATTAGAAAAAATAGAAAAAGAACTAATAATCTTAAGAAAATATTTAGTACAAATAAAAGACTATATATTGAAAAATTTATATGATAATAAGAAAAAAACATTTATAAGAAATAAAGATGGAAAAGTAGATATAAGCCTTTTAGGGCTTGTAAATCCATTTAATATGTTTTCTCCAAAAGAAAAGAAAATATTAAACACAATAGAAAAAATAGATTTAACTTTAAGAACATATACAGGTGGGTACTTAAGATATGAAAAAGATACTTATGCAGGAGGAAATCCTTGGGTAGTTGCAAATTTATGGATGGCAGAATATTATTTATCAGCAGGAAACAAAAAGAAAGCAAGAGAATGTTTTGATTATGTTGTAAAATCAGCAACAAAACACGGATTCTTGCCAGAACAAGTAGACAACAATACCATGCAAGCAAAATGGGTAATAGGTCTTGGATGGTCACATGCAATGTTTATAGATGTACTAAATAAGTTATATGTCCCATAAGGGACGTTTCTCTCTGGGACATTTTGTCCCATTTGGGACACATTTTATTTACTTAAATACATAATTATGTTAAAGTATGGGGGCAATAAATCAATTTAAAAGGAAGTGGATTTATATGCCAAGAGTTGCAAGACAGAAAAGTTATACAGATGTATATCACATTATTTTAAGGGGGATTAATAAACAAGATATTTTTTTTGATGACATTGATAGGTGGAAATTTTTAAAAGAATTAAAGAGGGCTAAGGAAAAATACGAATTTGAAATATATGCATATTGTTTAATGGATAATCATGTTCATATAATGATAAAAGATAAACAAAAACAAATAAATAAAATAATGCAAAGTATTACAATAAGTTATGTTTTTTATTTTAATAAAAGACATGAAAGAGTAGGACATTTATTTAGCAATAGATACAATAGTAGAGTTGTAGAAACTGAATACTATCTTTTAAATTTACAAAGATATATTCATCAGAATCCAGAAAAAGCGGGAATAGAAAAAACTAACAGATATAAATGGAGTAGCTATAGTGATTATATAAATGGAAGTGACTTTGTAGAAACTGAATTTATTCTTAATATGCTTTCTAAAAATCACGAAGATGCTATAAATGAATTTAAAAAAATAAATATGAACTTAGTAATTTTAGATAAGCCAAAAGATATTTTAGAATATGAAATGGTTACAAGAGTAACAGATGAAGAAATAAGAAAATTGATAGAGTTAAAAATAGGATTAGTAAATTTACAAAATATAAATAAATATAATACAAAATTAAGAAATAAAATTTTGAAAGAAATACTGGAAATTGAAGGGATATCTAATAGACAGATAAGTAGAGTGATAGGAATACATAGGAAAATTTTAGATAGAATGAAATAAGATGTGCAAAAAATGGGACAAAATGTCCCAGAAAGAAACGTCCCCTCTGGGACAAAAGGAGAAAGTGATGGCAAAAGTAAATACAGTTTTTGTTTGTAGCAATTGTGGTAATGAATCTTCTAAGTGGTTTGGAAGATGCCCTGCATGTAATGAGTGGAATACTTGCTACGAAGAAAAAATAAGTAGTAAGGCAGGAAGTAGTAAGACAAGTACAAAAAAGAAAGCAACTCCTGTAAAGTTAAATGAAGTAAAAAAGCAAGACATAATAAGGACCTCTACAGGTTTTGCAGAATTAGATAGAGTGCTTGGTGGAGGTTTAGTTAAAGGCTCTTTAACATTAGTAGGAGGAGAGCCAGGAATTCGGAAAATCTACTTTAATTTTGCAAATATGCGACAAAATTAAAGGTGATGGAAAAGTTCTATATGTATCAGGAGAAGAATCAGTAGACCAAATAAAAATAAGAGCAGATAGATTAGGTATAGATAACGAAGATATAGTATTCCTTGGCGAAACAGATATAGATGTAATAGAAGACGCAATTATGCAAATAAATCCAAAACTTGTAATTATAGACTCAATTCAAACAATGTATTCAGATGAGATAACATCAGGACCTCGGAAGTGTTAGCCAAGTAAGAGAAATAACTTCAAGAATAATGAAAATTTGCAAGCAAGAAGCAATTACAACAATTATTATAGGACATGTTACTAAAGACGGAAATATTGCAGGTCCAAGAGTATTAGAGCATATGGTAGATACTGTACTATATTTAGAAGGAGAAAGATATTTTTCATACAGAATACTTCGAGGTGTAAAAAATAGATTTGGTTCAACAAACGAGATAGGTATGTTTGAAATGCAAGATGTTGGGATGTGTGAAATAAACAATCCATCATCAGTATTACTATCAGAAAGAAACGAAAATGTAGCAGGAGCAATTGTGGTTGCAAGTATGGAAGGAACAAGACCAATACTTGTAGAGCTTCAAGCATTAACTGCAACAAGTGTATTTGGTATGGCAAGAAGAACTGCAAACGGAATTGATTACAATAGACTCACTCTATTAATTGCTGTACTCGAAAAAAGAGCAGGACTTCCTTTAGGAAATCAGGATGTTTACTTAAACATAGTTGGAGGAATTAAAATTAATGAACCAGCACTTGATTTAGGAATAGTTCTTGCAGCAAGTTCTAGCTTTAAAAATATTAGCATACCAAACGATACTATAGCAATAGGCGAAGTAGGACTGACTGGCGAAGTAAGAAGTGTAAATATGATAGAAAAAAGAATTAAGGAAGCAGAAAAATTAGGCTTTAAAAGATGTATAATTCCAGAAACAAATAAAAAAGTATTGAAAGATGAATATAAATTAGATATAATAGGTGTGAAAAATATATTAGAAGCTATGAAATGCTTAGGACTAAAATAATATAAGTATGCAAAAATTGGGACAAAATGTCCCAAAAAGAAACGTCCCTTTTGGGACAAGTGAGGTGAGAATTTGGCAAATAGAGTAAATAAGGATGAAACCTTAGTCAACATACTAAAGATTATAGCCCCAGGAACAAAATTTAGAGAAGGACTAGACAATATACTAAAAGCAAAAACTGGTGCATTAATTATAATTGGAGATTCAAAAGAAGTAATGGATATAGTAGACGGAGGATTTAAAATAGATGAAGAATATACTCCATCAAGACTATATGAACTTGCCAAAATGGACGGAGCAATAATTCTTAGTAAGGATTTAAAAAGAATACTCTTAGCTAATACTCAAATTATACCATCATCTAAAATAACAACAGATGAAACAGGAACAAGACATAGAACAGCAGAAAGAACTGCTAAACAAACAGGAGAACTAGTAATAAGTATATCTCAAAGAAGAAATATAATTACTGTTTTCCAAGGAGATTTTAGATATACTATAGAAGATAGTAGTAAAATAATAACAAAAGCAAATCAAGCTCTTCAAACATTAGAAAATTACAAAAAAGTATTTGATTCTAAATTAAAAGTATTAAATGAATACGAATTTAATGACATAGTCACTTTAGATAATGTAATTACTTGCTTGCAAAGAGCAGAAATGGTTATGAAAGTAGCAGAAGAAGTACAACGCTCAATTTATGAACTTGGAGAAGACGGAGTTTTAGTAAAAATGCAGCTTCAAGAATTAATTGAAGATTTACCAGAGGAAGAATTATTGATTGTAAAAGATTACATAGCTCCAAGCAGAAGATTGGTTGCAGAAAAAATAATACAAACTATTCAATCGTCTGCTCAAGAAGAATTTGTACAATCTGACATTATTGCAAAAGCATTGGGATATGAACAATTTGATAATTATGAAGAAGTAGCTGTTTATCCAAGAGGATATAGAATATTAAATAAAGTACCTAGAATGCCAGCAAATATAGTTATAAACTTAGTAAAAACATTTAAATCTTTCCAACACATATTACTTGCAGATATAGATAAACTAGATGAAGTAGAAGGTATTGGTGAGGTAAGAGCAAGGACTATAAAACAATCATTAAGAAGAATGCAAGAACAATTTGTTTTTGACAATCTAATGGTATAATAAAATAATAAATGAGGTGCAGAAAGTGAAAAGAAAAACTAAAGATAATAAAGGAATAACTTTAATAGTACTAATTATAACAATAGTAATAATGCTTATATTAGTATCTGTAACTACATATACAGGATTAAATACATATAAAGAAACCGAAGTAGAACAATTTACAAATAAAATGCAATTATTACAAGCAAATGTTGATGATTTAATATCTAGTTCAACTGCTGAGGAATTAGATAATCTTGATTTGCAAATACCTTCAACAAGTGAACAAACTAATGCAATTGCTGTTGCATATAAAAATGGAGAAGTATCAACAAATACTGTAGAATCATATAAAGTATTTACTGAAGATGATATCAAGGATATATTAAATGTAGACGATGTTTCAAATGATATAATGGTAAATTTTGATACAAGAGAAATATTGGATTTATATGGTATAGATTATGAAGGAACAACATATTATACACAATATTTGTTACCAAATGGACAAACCATATATAATGGGTCAAATGATAAAAGACAATTAGATGAATTTACATTAGATGTATCTGCTAATGGAATAAATGTAACAGTCACTGCTAGAGGAATATCAACAACAAATGGAACATTGAGATATAAAGAAAAGAATACTGAAAATTCTTGGAAAACTATAACTAATTATACAGATGGAAATATTGATAATACATATAAGGCAGTTATTTCTAAATCAGGCATATATGAGTTTGAATTAAAAGATAATGTAGAAAGTAGTAATATAATGCGCAAAGAAGTTACAATTACAGCAACAAATAAGCCAAAAACTAATAATAATTTAGGGCAATACAATTATGCTTTAAATTCTGAAAACTGGGCATATACGCAAAAAGAAGAAGAATATTATGTATGGATACCTAGATTTGTATATAGAACTAATGAGGGCAATACAGAAATTAAATTTATAAAAGGCAACTCGAATATTACTACTGATGACATGTATGTAAGTGAAGGATGGACTGTACATGAAAAGTTTAAATCAAGTGACGAAAGTAATCTTACAGGATTATGGGTAAAAGTTGATAGTGCAAACCAACAAAACTTAAATATGAAAGATTTGTTAGATAGAAGTGATATAACAATTTTAGAGGAAATTTAAGGAGGATAAAATGAAAAAGGACAAATTGATTTTAAGCATAATACTATTTATTTTTATATTAATTTTAGGAGGCTTTTTGGTATATGGATATTATCAAAAAGCTACATACACATTGCAAAGACCAGTAGTTTCTATGGATATAAAAGATTATGGAACAATAAAAATAGAACTATATCCAGATGAAGCACCAAATACAGTTAAAAATTTTATAAAACTTATTAATGAGGGATATTATAATGGATTAACATTTCATAGAGTAGAAGAATCTTTAATACAAGGTGGAGATACAGAGCAAGATGGATCTGGTCAAGCTGAGTTTAGTATAAATGGTGAATTTAAGGAAAATGGATATGATAATGAATTAAAATTTGAAAGAGGAACATTAGGACTTGCAAGACAAGACTTTACTTATTATTCTTCTTTAAGTTCTGACCTTGTAGAGAAAGGATATAACTCAGGTTATGCTCAGTTCTTTATAATGGCAGAAGATATTCAAGAATTTAATGGATACTATACAGCATTTGGAAAGGTAATAGATGGAATGGAAATAGTTGATAAAATAAAAGCATTAGAAACAGAAGAAGAGAAAGATGAAGAAACAGGAGAAACAACTACGACAACAAAACCGGTAAATCCACCAGTTATATCTAATGTAAGTGTAGAAACATATGGAGTTGAATATGGTAATCCAGAAACACATGAATCATTTGATATGAATTCATGGCTTATGAATTACTATTATGGTGGAGCATTATTAAATCAATAATGATATATAAAGAATGGGGAGAAGCAAGAACTTTTCCCCAAAAAAGCTAAATGTAAATAATAAAATACTACTAAACAAAAAATAGTAAAAAAATAAAAAAAATTTGCAATTTGTATTGACAGATTTGTTAAAATCTAGTATACTTATTTTCGTCACGAAAAATGGGCGCATAGCTCAGCTGGTAGAGCATCTGCCTTACAAGCAGGAGGTCATAGGTTCGAGCCCTATTGCGCCCACCATTTTTTTGGCCCGGTAGTTCAGTTGGTTAGAACGCTAGCCTGTCACGCTAGAGGTCGTCGGTTCGAGCCCGATCCGGGTCGCCATTTTTTTAATAACATAAGATTATAAATTATATGGTCTGATAGCTCAGTTGGTAGAGCAGGGGACTGAAAATCCCCGTGTCGGTGGTTCAATTCCACCTCAGACCACCAAACGAAGTAGTAGTTTTATATGGCAACTACTTCTTTTTTTAGGAGTAGAATAATGAGTAAAATTTTAGATAAAGTAAATAAACCAGAAGATGTAAAAAAATTAAATATAACTGAAAAACAAGAATTAGCAAAAGAAATAAGAAGCTATCTATTAGAAATAGTTTCAGAAAACGGTGGACATTTAGCCTCTAATTTAGGAGTGGTAGAACTCACAATTGCAATTCATAGTGTATTTAATGCTCCAGAAGATAAAATAGTATGGGATGTAGGGCATCAAAGCTATGTTCATAAAATATTAACAGGAAGAAAAGAACAAATGAGAACCTTAAGAAAAATAAATGGAATTTCAGGTTTTCCAAAAACTTCTGAGTCTGAGTATGACAGTTTTGATACAGGACATAGCAGTACATCTATATCTGTAGCTTTAGGAATGGCAAGAGCAAGAGATTTACTAAATAA
>CANQZZ010000034.1 GCA_947628465.1 uncultured Clostridia bacterium | reverse complement strand
TCATATGGAGATGATTTTTTCTGTTACTTTACTCAATGCTAAAAGCTTTCTTGAACCCCATGCATAGCATGGGGTTTCACTAATATCAATAAAAGTTGAGAGATTTTTTCCCTCAACTTATATTTTTTATTAACTCTTTAACTAAGTTTTGAACTAATTTTGGAGGTATTCCTTCACCAATAACCTTTCTAATTAAATTATCATTAGCCCAATCAGGTATATTCCAATTTGTCGGCAAAGAGAAAACTATTAATAATTCATATATAGTTAAAACTCTTGCATCAGAATACATGTCATATCCTTCTTTGTCCTTACCAATATACCTTCCAGGATGAACACAACAAAGAGAAGAAATTACTCCATTATTTTGAGTAATTGTTCTAGCAGGCTTATTCCATTCAAATCTTCTATATGTATTATAATGACCATTAACTTTTTCTCCATTATCCTTTTTAGGAAAATATTTTTGATTATTAAATGCTGTATCACCACTAGGAGTATACATCATTGATATAACATGTTTTTTTGAATGTGTTGGTGGATAATGAAATTTTGAGATTTTTAATGCTTCTTTTCTTTTGTTTTCATAATTTGGAAATAATTTTAGAGTTTCTTGTAAGCCTTCTTTTAATAAAGGATCTACCGATGGTATATCATATATAGCTTCCTTTAATGTTATAATCTTTTTTTTAGGAGGAATTTGCCATATATATTTCATATCTTTCCTAGAAATTAAAAATATATTTCTTTTCCTCATTTGAGGAACATCATAATCCATTGCACTAATTATACTTTTTTCAGCAAAATTATAATTGTTTTCTAACTCTTTATGTATATACTCTGGTATTAATATCTCATTTCCACATATATTTATTTTTGTTTTCAAAGCTTGTGGTACGTTTTCTAATAATATATATTTTGGTTTTATTTCTTTTATTATTTCTATTGCATAATAGATTAACTGATTTCGTTTATCTGTGGGATCCATTTTTCCTGCAAGACTCATACCTTGACATGGTGGAGTTGCTATAATAAAATCAATTTTTAATTTTTTAGCTTTTTCAATAATTATTCTTTGTGTTTCATCTTTTGTAATGTCATTGTTAATCATTTCACATTCAGGATATAAGTGTTTATAAAATTTTGCTCTTGTTTCATCTATCTCATTTGCAATTAAAATATCTATTCCTGTTTCTTTTAAATATGTTTCTGCAACTCCAACATTTGAAAACAACGATAATCCTTTTAATCTATTCATTTATTTTTATCAGCTCCTGCATAATCTTTTTAACAAGTAATGGTGGTATTCCTTCACCTATAACTTGTCTAATAAAATGTTCTGATGCCCAATTAGGTATATTCCAATCTTTAGGCAATGATGTAATAAGCATTAACTCATATATTGTTAAGACTCTTGCATCAGAATATAAATCATATCCTTCCTTATCTTTACCTATATATCTTCCAGGATGAACATTATTTTGAGATCCTATAGTCCTATTAAACATAGTAACTGTATATGCGGGTTTATCCCACTCTTGTCTTTTATATGTATTTTTAAATCCTTTGGTAAAGGTTCCATCTTTTTTCTTTGGCTTAAATAAATCTATATTATTAAATGCAGTTTCTCCAGTAGGCGTATGCATTAAACTATATATTTGCCTATATACATGTTTTGGTGGATAATGCCATTTTGAAACAGACAAACCTCTTTCCTTCTTTTTTTCAAATTCAGGAAAAATTTCCAATTGTTTTTCGTAAGACAAATCATATATTTCAGGATCTAATGATGGCAAATCACCAATGGCCTTTTCCATAGTTACTATTTCATTATCTTTTTTTGGAAATTTCCATACCCTATTTATATCTTTTCTTGATAAAAGTATAATTGCTCTTTCTCTTAACTGTGGGACACCATAGTCAGCAGCATTAATTATGCATTCATCATTAAAAATATATTCCTCTTCAAGTTCTTGTTTTAAAAAGTCAGGTATTAGAACTTCTGAATTATTATATGTTATATATGTATTTAATTGTTCTGGCACATTTTCAAAAAATATAAATTTAGGTTTTACGCATTTTATAATTTTTACAGCATCCTTAATTAATAAATTTCTTATATCATCTTTATCTTTTTTTCCAGCAGTACTCATCCCTTGACATGGAGGAGTAGCCATAATTAAATCAACTTTCTCTTTTTGAGCTAATTTTATTAGTTTGTCTTGAATATTAATATCAGTAATATCCCCTTCTATCATATTAGTAGAAGGGTATAAATAATTGTAAAATTTTGCTCTTTGATGATCTAATTCATTGGCTAATACTACATCTATTCCTATTTCTTTTAAATATGTTTCTGCTATTCCTACATTTGCAAATAAAGACATTGCATTAATCTTAGCCACTTTTTTTATCCTCCTTTTTAATTTCTTTACGGATATATTCTAAAATAATATTCTGCATACTTTGTTTTTTCATTGCTGCAATAATCTTTAGCTTTGTGTGTTCTTCTTCGCTTAACCTAATGCTTATTCTTGTATCTCTCATAACTCACCTCATAATTCATTAATATGATACATTATAGCAAAAATAAAATCAAGGAGGAAACGCCAAAACGCCAGAATTTAATATGTTTGAAATATTTTTGTAATATATCTACAACATTTTATTTACTATTTTAAAAAATATCATATGAATACCTACTATTGATATAAAAATTTATTAGGTGCATTTTATATTTTTCAGTAATACTAAATTCTTTCTTTTAAAATATTTTTGTACAACTATTCCACACATTTACATATAATCCAGTTAAGGATAATCATAATAATTAAGAGATTATCTTTTAGATTTAGATATTTAAAAAAGAAGTATACTTCGTGAACTTTAATATATTAACTACTAATATAATATATTTTTTAACTAGATTACACTTAGTTTCTCTTTTTATGCCTAAATATAATTTATTTTAGGTATAAATATATTTCTAAAATATTGATATTTGATTGCGAGAAATAGACTCAAACTATCTACCTTCGGGTTATGAGGGCGACCTGCCTGTTTTCTGTACTTTAGTGAAATCAAGGGTTTTGGCTGGTATTTTAACGCCTTCGGGGTTTTTGGCATAGCAAACATTTGTGTATTTTTTTGTGCTTTTTTGAAAATTTTTTCCCCATTATTTCCCCAAGAATTTTACACACATGTTCTCAATAAAAATAAAAAATGGGGAACCTAAAAATTTATTTTGGAGGTTTTGATTATGAAAAAAATTACTTATCACAAAGAAGGGGATTATTTAATTCCTGATTTAGCAATAAAAGGAACTGAAACAGATTACCATATTGGATTATATGGGCATTTAAGATTAGAGTATATAAAGAAACATAAGCTAGGTTTATATAGCGATTTAATATTAAATGGTACATTACCAGAACACTTAATTGAGATTGATAAAATTGCAAATAGCAGAGTAAAAAAGATTATTTATGAAGTTGCTAAGGAAGAAAAAGTTGATGAAAACTTGAAACAAAAAAGTCAATTAGAGTGGGTTAGATGTATGAACAATATTAAAAATAGAGCTGAAGAAATTGTACTTAATGAGTTAATTTACTGTTAAATAAAAATCTTAAAAGGATTAATTCTTGTCCTAGCAAGCAATGAATTTGTTCACACGAATTTTTCGTATTTTCAAATTCTATGCAATGGTACAAGTCCCAATCCCTTTTATAAAAAATAAATTGTAAGGAGAATTATTATGATGAATTTTAGAGAAGTAAATGAAGATGATATATTAAAAGAATGGTTAGAATTTAGAGAGGAAACTGCTTTTTGTGCAACATCTCCTCAAGACAAGAAGTATTGTATAAATTTTGATGAAATATCTGAAAAGATATTAAATAATGTTCCTAATCAAAATAAAAAATATGTTCAAAAGCAATTAGATGAGCTTGATAAAAATTTTATGGACTACCTTATATATTGGAATGAAAAGTATTACAGAAATGGCTTCGTGGATGGTTCACAAATAGCTATGGGATGTTTTGAAGATTAATTTATTTTAGATTTCCAAAGTTTTTTCAAAATTTTGAAAAAACTTTGGATTTTTATATACTTTTTTCAAATTTATGAAAATTATATGTCTAAAAAGAGAAGTGTTAATTCTCTTCTTCTTTATACTTTTCATTTAATAATTCAAATATTTTTTCCGAATAAGAATAGCTTGGATCTGCTTTTGATTTGCTTTTTGGATGTTTTCCTAATGTAGCTGCATATATGGGATTATTTTTTGCACTTTGCATAATATCTATGAATTTTCTATCTGCTTTAAAATCCGGATGAATTTTTTTATACTTATCTCTTACTGATGAGTATGTATACGGATATATTTTATAAAATTCTTCTGGTGATATGGATACATGTTGTGCACCTTTATCATTTGATATTATTAATTCTCTTTTCTTTGTTATTTTTACTTCTTTTCCATTCTCGTTATCTATAGCTATTAAGAAATCAGTATTTTTTATATTTCTTATACTATCGACTTTTACATTGAAACCTATTACTATTGAATCTTCTACTCCTTGGTCTTTTAGCATTTCAATAGAATTAATTGTACTTTTTATGAACTCTTTACACTCTTCTGAATTAGTCATTTCAGCATATTCATTAGTAAAAAATTTAATTGGATCAAATGGCAATTTGAAACCTATTGGCATTATATACATTCTTTCATCTTCTATAATATCTTTATCAAAGTATTCTTTTAAGAATCTAATAAAATCATATGAACTTTTTGCCACTAAAGAAAAAATTATGGGTTCTATTTTTTCATTATAAAAATGTATTGACTTATCTCTATATTCCTCAATTTTCAATATGTTTTCTGCTGTAGCTTTAAAAAAATTATTTGGATCAATTGCATTTAGGTATTCTAAACAATATGATACAATAACTTTTAAAGGTAATGTTTCTTTTTCTATACCTGGTTTTTTCATGTTTTTTGGTTTGAATATACTTCTTCCTTTTATATTTTTTCTAACAAAAGCTTTTAATATTAATTCCCAAGCATTTATAATTAAAATGCTTGTAGTTTCATATCTATATTCAATTTTAGGCTTATTATGAATTTCTATAGCTGCAAAATATGCCTGAACTGCATTGTTAATTAAATTTCTTTGAATCATTTTTCTAGCCATAATTATTTTCCCTTCTATATTATCTCATATTCAAAATTTTTCCAAATCTATATCATATTATAAAAAAAGCAAAATAATATTGTAAAATTAATTATGTTATTACTTTGCTTATCTTTTGTAAAATTAATTTTATTTACACCATATTCTTAATTAAGCTAATCTAATGATATTCTATTATTTTCTTTAATTCCTGTTTATCTTTTATAATTAGATTATATATTTCCTTTCCATTACATTTTGTAACATCAAAAAAAGTAATCTTTGTTCCAATATATTGTTGATACAAATTTTTAAATTTAAAGTAGTTACTTATAACTTCTTCTGTAGCAATTCCATCGGAAAATAATTCAACAATATATGGCTCATTTTCAAAAGGTAATTTTTTTAAATTATCTTCAATTTGATTTTGTATACAATTGAAATCAATCTTAGGAATTATATAGTCTTTCACTAGTTCATCATTATCTAACATATCTATTATTGCATTGCAATGACTATATACATCATTTAACATAACTCTTAATGTGCATATCTTATTACTCTTTACTAATTCATCTTTTTCAAAAGTTTTTTTATCTACTAAACTATAAGTAATCAAAAAAATGAAGATAACAACTATAGAATTTATTACAATATTTAATAAATTAATATTTAAATTCTGAGTAATACAACTAAATAAATTAAAATAGTCTAATATTAAATATATAAATATTATTATTAATGCTATTATTATATATTTTTTAATTATTTTATTTCTACTCATTTTATTTCTCCTTAATCTTAAGAAATGATTAGACAAAACTACTCTATAATACTTTCTTTTGTTGTTTTCTATTAATTAATGCACTTAATATCTGATATGTCATCTAAAATCTTAGCTATTTTACTAAAATCCTTTGCACCTATATGTGTATAATCACTTCCTCCATCTATATAACATGACTCACATTTACAAAATACTAAATCATGCATGCTTTTTGATTCAATTATATCTCCACAAAGTAAACATTTAATTTTCATAATTGTATTTCTCCAATCTATATTACTCATATTTATATTCTTCACTTTCTTCGGCAACCATTAAATCACTATAATTTTCATTATCATCGATATGATAAGTAATTTTATCCTTTTTATTTAATCTTTTCCTTAAATATTCTGCTAACTTTTTATCTGTACAATAAATATAGCAACCTTTCTGTCCTCTAGTCATTAGTGTTCTATATGTATTCTTTATTATTTCATCTGCAATTTTATTTGCCTGTTCAGGATTTTCTTTACTTAATTTATTTATTCCTTTTATTGATTGATCTGTTTTAGCCCTTTCTTTAACATCTGTAATTACTTTATCATTTTCATATCTTAAATCATTTCCAATAATTACTCCTGCATAGTCAAATTCTAGTCCTTGAGCAGTATGTATACAACCAATTTCATTTACTGAATTTGGATCAATTGCCCATGTTGTACTGTTTCCTAAATTCCAGCTCATTGCAAAATTACATTCAGGAATTGTTATATCATATACATCCGATTTATTTTTTCCATCAGCTATCCAATCCCAACAATATCCTGCAAGTAATCTTGCTTTGTTATTTATCTTATTTTTTTCAAATATTAAGTCTCTCACTTCGTTTGGTGTATCACATACTCTAATATCATAATCTAAATCAAATCCATCACTATTAGCTGTTTTTCTTATATCTAATACATCATCTATCCATGCAATATATCCATCTGATCCATTACATCTAAATTGTGATTCTAATTCCATTAGTTCTGATTCTGCATTAGCTTGTCTGATATATTTTTGTATTTCTTCGACACTTCCAATATCTTTTAATGTTACTCTTTGAGATTCATCAATAAAAAATATTGAAAACTTAGAAGCTTTAATAATCTCTTTTATTTGATTTTCTCCTAAATTTTGAAACATTCCTGATTTAGCATTTAATCTATGTGCCTCATCTACAATTAAAACATCAAATTCATTCTTCGCAGATTCTACAAATGAACCTGAACCTTTAAATAAATTATTGATTCTTGTTTTTCTAAAATTTCCACTTAATTTAGTTGCATATACATTTCTTGGAGCTGCATTTTTCGTAACATATGAACAAACCATATTTTCATTGGTTAGTCTTACTAAAAGATTAATTGCTAAAACTGATTTTCCAGTTCCTGGTCCACCTTTTACAACTAAAACTCTTTTATTTCCGTCTTTATATGATTTTCTTGCCATATCTAATGCAGTTTCATATACAAGTTTTTGATCATCTATCATTACAAATTCTTCATTGCCTTTTAACATACTTGATAATGCATCTTGTAACGACTTAGATGGTCTTATTTTTCCATTTTCAATCATATATAATGTTTCTTTATCATCACCATATTTTATATATCTGCTTATAAAATCTCTTAATTTTTCTACGTCACCTTTTATAAAGGCTGGTGCTTTTTCTAAATAGTATTTATAATTATCTGACAATAATGTTGGAGGAGTTACTGCCAAGTAATTATGAAGATATGTACAAGGATGTAAATCTATTTGTCTATCCTGTACTGTTTCATTATAGTCTTCTATTGTAGTAGCATATGACCATGCTTGATATGATGGATGTGCAACTTCTCTTAAAGCATGTCCTGTAAATGCTTGTACAATTCCATCTTTTCCTTCTATGATTTCAGCTTCTGTCCATTGTTTTAACTCAACAATAATAGCTGTATTTTTTAATTGCCCATCTTTACCTGTAATTATGAAATCTACTCTCTTTGAAGTATTGGGAATTTTAAACTCAATAGCTATCCCTACATTTCCAGGTATATTATTATCTAATAATACTTTCATCATATATTGCATAGAATTATTCCATGCTTTTCGTTCATTTTGAGATGTATGATATCCCATCTTTTCATAAAACTTTCTATCTATATTTTCTTCAATTTTATCTTTCACAACATCTTCTACAAATAATTGCTTTGTTGCTTCATATACTATCATATAAGTCCCCTCCATATATTTTAGTACACTCCATAAGGCTTTTGTCCTTTTAAAATTTTGTATTTTTTATAACATTCAATTAAATCATCCCAATTACCATCCTTTGAATAGATTTCATCTATTCCGTCAATAACAATTTGATAATTTATCATTTTAACTTGATAAGTACTTAGATTCATAAAAGACATATCTGTTATTTCTTTACTTATTCTTCGATCGTACATTATAATGCATATTCTAGGATTTATTGGAAACATAATTATATTTCCATATGTATTATATCCTATAGACCTTTGATTTTTTTTAACTGTACTTAAAGCATGACCATTATCTGAGGTATATAATAGCTTATTTGTATTATTATAATATATTATCCATTCATGATTGTAAAGTATCTTATATAATTCGTAAATTCCTTTACCTTTAAATAATGAAATGAGTTGACCTTTTTTTAATTCTTCTTTTGTACCTAATTGTTCTTCAATCTTAGTTTTGATTACATTTTTATTCGTAAATCCTTTTGCTCTATATATAT
Organism: uncultured Clostridia bacterium; assembly: GCA_947628465.1. The sequence goes on along the minus strand of CANQZZ010000034.1, from coordinate 2,749 downwards.
CATTTAATATTAATTGTTGTTTTTCAAAAATTATTTCTTCAACATTTCTTAGTTTTCTGCTCCTATATATAAAATAAGCTAATAAATAAGAAATATATTGTTTATCTTCATACTCCAAACATTTAAATTCTTTAGAATTATAATATTCATTACTCATACAATTATAGCAAAAATTTATTATTTGATTATATCTTTCTATTTTTTTTATTAAGTTTTTAAAAATATTTGAAAACTTTTTTTCATAAACTTCATTATGTAGTTTTTCAAAAATATCAGACTCTTCTCCATTTATTTTAATAGTGTTAAAATGTTTTATATATCCAACATTTTTAACTAATTCAGAAAACTTACATAACGTATTTTTATTATAAACATTAATTCTATATCCTTTTATTTTATACCCTTTTTTTATTTTATTTGCAAAACAATTTAAATAAAATTGTGGTATTGTATGGTGTTTAATTGAATTATTACTCATATTTATAGCTCCGTTATCTTTATAACTTATTGTATTTTGTGCTTACTCCCTTTGCTTTTTCAACTGGATACTTTTTCTTTGTTTTTTCTAATTTTTTTAATATTATTTCTTTAGGATTTATGCCTAGTTTCATAGCCATTTGAATGCAATATGTAAATACATCTGCAAGTTCTTCGTAAACTTCTTCCTTATTATAATTTTCACTATTCCATTGAAAACATTCTAATAGTTCTCCAGCTTCAATTGAAATTGATTTAGCTAAATTTTCCGGTGAATGAAATTTATCCCAGTCTCTTTCTTCGTTAAATTGTTTTATTTCTTTCATTAATTCTTCCATATTATCATTTCCTTTAATATATAATTATCCTAGTATATTTTATATCATAAAATTACAAATTTCTCAACAATATTATATCTATTTTTAATTTCTCTCACATCAACGTGCGTACCGTTCAGTACACGGCAGTTCAATCAATTTAACATTTTGCACACTTTTCAGTATAATAATCTAACATTAAGACTAGCCCAAATCGAGCTAGTCTTTTTTGAATATTTATTTAATTATATTCAGATTCATAGCATAATCAAATGATATTCTTTCAAATCTTTTAGTTTTTTTCCATCCTTCCTCTTTATGTGACAATTCAGATATATCTGTCACAGTTTTATTCTTTAGTATTTTTATTATTGTATCGATCATTTCTTTTTCAGCATAACCTATTTTTTCTAAATTATAATTTCCATTACTTATAATTTTTGTTGTATTACCATTTTCAGTTTCAATATCTTCTCTTACATATTTATCATCTAATAATGATATTTCATCATATTTTTTATCCATTATAGTAGGTCCAAATTTTTGGTTTTGATATGTCAATCCAGTAATTGCCACACATCTTTGATTAAAAGACAACATATCTATATACCATAAATATTTATTTAAACTGGTAATAGTTAAATTTTTTACTTTACTAGCAATATATGAAATAATATTTTCTATCTTCTCTATATCTAATGTTTTATAACCATTATATATATCAGGTTTCCTATTTAACACAAATTTCAAATATGCTCTTATATTATCTTGAATTTGTTTTTTACTAATATTAACATTTAGTTCCTCAGATACGATTTTCCCATATGTCTTATCATTAATACGACCATTTTTATATGCTTCTTTTACTTTTTCTATAAATTTATTATCATCATCTATTAATAACTTTATATAATCGCTTTGAGATTTCGTTGGCAGTCCACCTCTTTCATATCTATTAATAGTCATTTTTCCAAATTCAAGAATAGCAGTTAACTCTCTTTGTGATATATCATGTTTTTCTCTTAAATTAACTATGTCTTGTGGTTTTATAATATTTACTTTTTCTCTATATAATTCATATATTCTTTCATTATTTTTTTCTTCAATTTCATTTACATATAAATCTCGATGGCATTCTTCACATACTGCTACATTTTCATAGGTGTTAATTTCTATTCCTCTAAATTCATTTATGTTTCTTTTCTCTATTTTATAATCTACTTCTTTTTTACAATATGGACAATACTTTTTCATTTTAATTCACCTCATCATATTTGCCAAATTCATGTACTGACAAACAAACTGATTTTTCTGTGCTCTCAATTCTAATCTTTATATAAAGCCTAATGCCTTCGAATAAAGGATTAAACTTAAATATCCAACATTCATATTGTGGATCTCTGTCTCTTTCTGGTCCAGCAAAGCAATCTTCTACTGAAAGTTCTCTTATAATATCCTTAATATCTTCATAATTTAAGCCATACTCTCTCATGAACTCTATGTTTTTCTTAGTCCAGACAATAATAAATTTATCTCCGTTATTGTCACTATCAATGATTTTTTTAATTTTCAGTAAGTACTGACTTCGTATTTAATCTCCTATAGTATTCATTATATGCCATCCCCTTCATTTTAGTGCCACTTTTTGATGGCATTTTTATTTTATCATGGTTACTATTATTACTCAATACATTTTTAAAAATTTTCTGAAAATTCTATTTATTAGTAGATTAACTTTATATTACATATTATATATTTATTTTCATTACTTTAAAAAACATATCGAATATATGTCTAATATGTCATTTATTGCAATTTTCTGTAATAATACAAAAAACATAGCACGTTTATATTAACCACCATAAACTATGCTATGTCATTTATTATTTTACTTTTACATTATTTATTTCATCTGGCAAGTATTGCTCAGGTTTAAGTCCAATTTTTCCCTTCAT
>CANQZZ010000033.1 GCA_947628465.1 uncultured Clostridia bacterium | reverse complement strand
CACATAACTTTCTTCCTTCCTTTTTTACTTGTCTTCTATTCTATCATACTTGTCCACTTTTTTAGTATACATCCAACCCAAAACAAAGAAAAGCAAAAGAATCGTAACATTACCTGAATTTTGTTATAAAGAGTTATGCAAATATATTAACCAGTTATACGGAATTAAGCCAGATGACAGAATCTTTGACTTTAATTCAAATGGCGTACTAAATAAGGCTCTTGAAAAATATGCAAAACGTGCCGGAGTGAAAATTATAAGAGTGCACGACCTACGCCATTCACACGCTTCACTATGTATTGAAATGGGAATGAATATTCTTCTCATATCTGAACGACTTGGGCATGAGAACATAGAAACCACACTCAATACTTATTCACACCTCTACCCTAACAAACAAACAATGCTTGCTTCCGAGCTTAATAATAAGGCAAACGAATTATTTAATAATTAAATCGTCCCACAGCAGTTCCAAAAATGCAAAAAATAACCTCAGAAATCCAGTGTTTATCGGACTTCTGAGGTTTTTGCTATCTACTCCCACTCTATCGTTTAAATTGTTTTTATGTTATTATACCATAGTTTATCGGCTTATCTATTACAATTTATATTCTGAAATCCATAATTAATTTTTGATTACATATATTTTTGAACTCAAATAGAACTTAAAGAATATAAATTCACCCCGTGAGTTCAAAAATAATATTTTTTGTATCCTTAATAAATTATAAAACAAGTGATGGCTTTATGCCTATTACTGTTAATTTTTAGCTATATCAATTGTACTCAATTAGTTACATCACTTTTAACAGTCATACGCTCTATAGGCAATCGTTTTGATAAATTTAAAATCTTATTTAGTGTGTATTTAGACAATGAATCCTTGGATCTGTGCAAATGTTCAATATTCACTTGGTATTTACTGGCAACTGAATTAGCTAAAGAACCTGATTTTGATATAACCATTTCAATATATAATTTTTCGTTAAGTAAGAGTATTTCTTCAAGTTTGGCATAAAAATTGTTACTTTCTCTTAAAATGCTATTATCTCCGAAAAGAGAAATTCCGTCCAAGCATAACATCTGGATATTTGAAGCCTTTTTTAATCTCTCTCAAAGGACATCCATATTCTCGTCCATATCCTTCCTAAAACCAAAACATATATTAGGAATAAAGTTTAAAGTTAATCCGATGGTCTCAGAAATTAATTTTTGTGTTTCGCAGGTAACATTTGGCAAATTATGACTGCTATCTATAATGTAATACAACATTTTTGCCAAAACATATTTATTATCATAGTTATTCAAATCATTTATTAATTCATATCTTACACTTTCTAAAACAGGCATCCCTCTTTTTAATAAAAGATCACGTTTTGATAAAACATACATTAGATCTTTTTTCATATTATCCGATTCAAAATTCGAATCTACATCATTTTTTATATCAAAGTAGCAAAATTTTTCAACATCATATAAACTTAATTTCTCATAAAAATAACTAAAATTAATATACGGCTCATAAAAAGCAATATTTCCAAAGCCTTGAGTAGCATAGTTATAAAAATTACCATGCTTCATATTTTTAATATTCTCAATTTTTATTTCAAACTCTGAATCCAAATATGCTCTATTCTTACCATATGCAATAAAAGGGAAAAATAGGCAGCAAATAATACCGGTTTAGAATAATAATAAAAATAATCTGTGGCAAACAATCGTGTGATTATGTATTGACTATCTAAACCTCTTCCTTTCATATAGACTTCTCCTTATTGAATTAACAATTTCATTTGTTGATAATTATTCTCAAAATTTTTATTATTATCGCATGCTTATACTAAACTGTAACTAAAATTCAAATAAGATGTTTGATTAGATTTTTTTCTCTGACAAGTGAACTCCCTCAGAAAGGCTGACTCTTTCCAAAGACAACTCACAAAATATGGCGCAAAATGCAGCAAAAAATATGTAGCTTTTACGCAGAATTTATTGTTTTTCATTAGGCAGAATAATATTCTTCAAATGGATGTCTTTATTCGAAGCACACTTAATTACAAAACTAAACATAGTAACAATTGAGTAAGGGAAAATAACAAACAATGTAACTATGTTTTGAACAGAAAGATAATGTTTGAGCTTCATTAACCACCACGCCTCTTCAATTTGTTTATGTGAATAATGTTGTGAATCATTATTGAATTCACTATTTCTATCTGAGTAATGCTTTAGATTATTACTAATACACAAATCTATTGGTCCGACTAAAACGGAAGAAAATAGAAATGCAGATAATATTGGTACAAAGAAGTCATTTAAATTCACACTAAACTTTGATGGAAGTAAGCTAATTGTAAGCAACTGACATATTATCGTTGCTATACCATAAAGGAATCCATCCTGTAAGACACCTTCTTTTGCTTTATTTTTTAGCAAATTATTTTTCTCCTGCGGAACAGCAAAATCATTATTGCAAAATATAAACGGAATAACTAACGAAACAACAAAAACACTACAAATAAATATTATAATATTACCTACACTTAGCCATATAGTAAGATAAATAATATTTGTCATACATACTGCAAGAGTTCCAATAAGGATGACAATGCTTTCACATAAAGAAATAAAATCAAATTCTCTCTTTCTCAAATAGATTTTGTTATTGTAAAATCCATATGAAACAATAAATGAGAACGCAAGTGCAGAAATCATCATAATTATCACTCTATAATCAAACATATATCTTAAATCAATTAACAAATTATTTGAGAATACATTTAATAGAACAACAGAAAAATATGCAAAGAAACCTAAAATAATTGTAGTAACAGCACTGATTCTGTTTTTACTTTTATTTGATGCACAGAGATATGCTCCAAAAATCAGAGCAAAAAGAACAATTATAATTGAGCTTATATTGATGAAATTTGCATTATATGTATTGTTAATTGTATTTTTAATTGACTTGCATAATGAATATATGATAATCGAAATGGAACCTATAAACAACAATAAATATAGAGAATAAGTAACAATACGCCATCTACTTGATACAATTTTTTCTTCATGATTTTCTGATTCTATAACATTTCTAAAAGTTCGTCGAATATACGGTGGAATCATAATTGATGTAACAATACTAAGCAAATTATTGAGAATATCTGAATAGTTAGAAATACCCTTAGACAAAAAGCCTATTAATGCTATTGACAACTGTGCTAACATTCCCATAAATAAATACGATACTACATCCCTTTTTGTAATTTTATAGCTAAAATCAACTTTTTTTCCCGTGTCTTTTGCTTTTATTTTTATGGTATGCCTACATAGTTCCAGTTGCGATAAAGCAATTACTATAGATGAAATTAAAATGAATAATAAATTAACAACGAAAGAACTGAAAGAATTGCTATTAATAATTAGATACTGTAATGGAACTATTGTAAAAGACATCATTAAAAATATTTTTGTCATTACCTTTTCATACTTGATAGCAGGTACAATAAACATAACGCAAAAGAATAAACTGCTTAAAATAATTAAAAAGTTCACATCAACAAATAAATATTGAAAAACATAAAGATTTGATATAAAGTATGATAAAATCACTGCAAGCCAGCAAACTGCAATGCTATTTAACTTTAATTTTCTGTTTAAAGAAAAGAATTTAAATAAAGTGAACACAAAGAAAAATACAACTGTATTAACGGTTATCAAAATAACTAACGTGTTTTTTTTATGATAGTCATCTATAATATGCAGATTAACAAACAATGAACCACAAAACCAAATTAGAAATTCGGATATTATTCTTGATTTTGAGTTGCTCTCAGAATATGTTTTATCTGTAAAAAACATATTCGTAGTCAAAACAGTAATCAATATAATAATAAATATAAAGAAAAAAGCATGATACCAACCAGCAAAATTAAAGTAATGTATTTTGGGTATTGTCCAATTAAGACTTGTTTCATCGCTTATAAGCCAAGATATTTGAATAGAAAAAGCTATAATTCCAGCCACAGCTGCTAATACCAACCTAAGTATTTTATTTTTTATATCAAGATTCAATTTTCTGTTATAAAAAACAAAACTTCCAATAATAATTGGCAACAGAATTGAATCACCTATTGACGCTGCTTTAAATTCAAAAAGTCCAGGAAGAGTGGAGTTTGGATAGAGAGATGCCCAATTAATATATAAAACAAATAAAACACCAAAACCCATTGCTGATATTAATAAAGCTGACAATATGCCTTTTAAGAACCAAAACATTTCTTTGCTTTTTGTTTCCATTAAAATTTCCTCATTCACATAAAAAAATAATTACATATTATTACTTTGGTGCAATAATATCACTTATTGTCTAAAAATACAATATATTTTTATCTTTTTAAATGTAGAATTTTTCCATATGTTTTTATGTATTATTGCCAAATATTACATAATACAATAATTTAACGTATATTTTTCTTTTCCCAATAAAATTTGAGTTTTCCATTACACAACAAAAAGACTGACATCAAATGTCAGTCTTTTTCATTGAGGTTTTATACATTTTAATTGTTTCTTGCCTATTCTGAGGGGGTATGTAAATTAATATTTCATTGAGGTCACAGTTAAGCACATTACATATGCGGTCGAGATATTCAATATTAACCCGGTCACATAGTTCGTGATACATTTCATTAATTGTTGACGGTCTGATACCGGTCCTCCTTGCAAGGTCTGATTGTGTCCACCGAAGCTCGCCCAGCTTCCGTGAAAGTAAAATTCTAATAGCCATTCCCTATTGCTCCTTCTGCCTTAATTTACCATTTATCCACTTAATCGTCAGCATATCGATATTTTGTGTTATTTTCCGATAAATAATTACGATTTTAGTTATGGCAAATATAAGTATATTTGAGCATAAAAAATATTTTTTTAATATATTTAAAATATCTTGATTTATGCGCATTTTGTGCGTATAATATAAATATAGAAAGGAGTCGAGAATGAAACGGAATGACCTTATAAAACTTTTAGAAAATCACAACTGGTACTTAAAGCGTAACGGAGCAAACCACGATATTTACACCAACGGAATTGATAATGAAACAATACCAAGGCACAAAGAAATAAAAGAAAATTTAGCAAAAGCAATCATCAAAAGGAGAGGGCTAAAATAAGCCCCACTTAAATATTTTTATTATATATTATGGAGGTAACTATGAAAAATTCATATCCTATTATTTTAACACCTGATAACGAGGGATACACTGTATATATTCCTGATTTTGACATTAACACACAGGGCTACGATTTAACAGAAGCAATCGAAATGGCGAGGGACGCTATAGGTATTATGGGAATTGATATGGAAGATAATAATAAAGCGCTTCCTGTTCCGAGTAAAATTAGTGAAGTTAAATTATCTGAAAATGATATTATTTCCCTTGTTGATGTTGATTTTTTAGAATATCGAAGAAAAAATGAGATAAGAACAGTTAAAAAAAACTGTACTATACCAAGTTGGCTATGTTATGAAGCGGAAAAAGCTAACATTAACTTTTCTCAAGTTTTGCAAAACGCCCTTAAACATGAATTGAGAATTTCAGAATAATGCAACCCTTCACCCCCTCTTTTGAATGGTTAAAGTGTTATTAAATATTTTTGGTTTATAAATAAAAAATTCCCACGCCTCAGTAAAGCGTGGGAATAAATCTTTATTATCTTAATATAAAAAATATTCTCCTACAGGAAAACTGTCAATATAACCATTAATTAAAAATGAAATCATAGTTGTGTCTTTTATATTGACATCTTTGTCACCATCAACATCGGCGGCAATCAATTGATATTCATCTAATTTTTGAAAACCAGCCAAATACTGTTGAAGTAATGTTACATCTGCATTATTAATTATTCCGTCACCGTTCACATCACCGTATAATCTTCTCGTTAATGCACCGGTTGAGACTATGGCAATACTGCACATTGTTGCAACTATACATATTACTGCGATGATTCTTTTGATTGTCTTTTTCATAAAAAACACCTCACTATAAAATTATGAACTTTGGTTCAGTTTGAGTTTAACAGAATAATTTTAATTTGTGAAGTATTTTCACTAATTTTGTCATAAATTACAATTTTTAATTCCTTATTTGTATAAATTGCAAAAACACCCCCAGCAGTCAGCGAGTTGTTGGGGGAAATTGTTTAAGATGATCTAACTTTATTCAATTAATATATTTTGTCTTATTATCATTATTGTTATTATTTTTCTCTTATATTTGAAATAATCAAATTACAAGGAAGTAATGATATTTAAGCCCAATCGTCTTCAACATTAAGTATTCTTTTCATTACTATCATTCCTTGTATAATCATTATATACTAAATAATATTTAATTCAGTTCTTCATCGGATATTTTTATTTCATCTAGCGTAAGATCACCAGTTGGCACGCAGACTGTTATCTTTACACCTTTTTCAATTTGATTTATCATTGCCTGAGTTACCCCCACCTTGTTGGAAAGTTCCTTTTGCGACATAGATTTATCTGTACGAGATTTTTTGATATTTATGCCTAAATTCATGCAAATTATTCTTGTTTTTACATTTTTTTGTGTTATTATTAAGATAAGTATAACTAAGGTTATATTTACCTTGTTAATTAGAATAAAGTTTGAATTTTACCTATTTACGAATTACTTATTAACTTTAGTTATGTTGATTCTCATAAAAATAAGAATTTTAATAGTAAAATCAAACTGTTATGAGATTTTACGTTTTGCACAATTTATCTGTCTCATATTTGTGAGAATTGCAACAACAAGGAGAATAAATATGTCATTTTGGAACCGTTTTTATAATTTATGTAAAGAGAAAAACATAAAACCTAATCCTGCTGCTAAAAAAATAGGAATATCGTCCGGTGCTCTTACAAAATGGAAAAATGGAGAAGTTCCAGGCACAAATTCCCTTAATAAAATTGCTGACTACTTTGGATGTTCTGTAGATTACTTATTATGTAAAACCGATGAAAAAACAAAACAGGTCATTCAAAATGAACAACCTGTTTCTGATAATCTTAAATTGTTAATTCAAGCATCATCTAATCTTTCAGATGAAGAGATTCAGAAGACTCGTGAATATGTTGAGTTTTTAAAGTCTCAACGAAAGTAAGAACTTTATGTATTTCTTCTTCAGTCAGTATTTTATAGCTTTCCAATAACTCTTCTAACTCTGTCACTTTATGTACACTCCTTTTCTTTATTATTGTGCAAGTAAAACACGTTTATCTATTATATGTGCATAAATGACAAATAATTACAGATTAGCATTTTATATCAAAAAATGTTAAAATTATTTAAATTTATGTAAATCGGAGGACTTGTTTATGTGCTTTCAATCTGATTTTGACTTTACCGAATTATATAAAAATACTAAAGAAAATTTAAGGCAAGAAGCTCAAGAAAAAAATAGAATTTATGACCCTAAATTTGAAGAAATGTTAGCAGAAAGAATAAATAAACTCGATGATTTCAGTGTTAAAGAATTTTATCGAATAAGGTCAGAACGAAAATTCGATGAGAACCAAACCTTATCAAATCAAAAGTTAGATATGCTTCTTTTAGAAAGTATGGAAAAAAGTTTTTTTGCACAGCAAAAGCATCAGAAGAATATTTCTTGCATCAATATACATGATGCTATTAAAGTAAAAAAATGCTTTGTTACATTAACTCCCTATGAAATAAAATTATTGGATTATATAAATGGACGTTCTGCGACAAATATTTCATTTCCTGGCTATTTTACACATCAATTTCAATTAGATTTAAATAAGTCAATTAAAAGATTATTTATGGGTGAATATGTTGAATTAGCTGATATATCATATACTATTCGTAAAGCAAAAAACTCGGACTTAAAAAACTTTTCATCAATTTATAGTCTAAAAAAAACTGGAAATAAAAATGATTTAATAAGACGAATTTTTGAAAATATTTCTGAAAAAGAAATTTATAGTTTTTTTAGCGAGCGATATTTTTCTATCACCGAAAAAGGTCAAAATCTCATAGAAGAAAATCAACATATATTTTTTGCTCATAATTATCACAATCAATTAGGAATAAGCATTGATGAAATTTATAGCTTCAGAAAAAATAGCAATAATTCAGATTATCATCAGGATTTTATTGAAATCATTTTTGAAAGAGTTAAAAATAATGTATCCCAAGAATGTTGGGGTTTATATAGAAACAATTTGTACGCACTGTCATTAGTTTATAAAGATATGAAAAACTACTTATTGCAAAGTGTTTTTTTATTATATGTATATTATTACGACCTTGAATGTGAAATTAATTCACCTTATTTGCATTCTATTGATGATATTGCTATAAATTTGTCAAAAAAATATTTTACAATTGATGAGTTAGAAATGTCATTTAAAAAATATAATTTTGATGTTTTCCCGTGTAACAAACGAACTAAAGATGAGTTGTTTACTGACGTTATAAACATAATTAATACTAAGTTAAAACAAATATTTACAAATAGGAGTATTACATAATGAAAAAAATATTTATTGCTTTACTTACAGCTATACTTTTAATTGGCACAACTGCTTGTTCATCAAGTAGTAATAAAGAGGAAGTTACAACAACTACTGCTGAAACTATTGAAGAAAACACAAATGTTGCTGAAACAAGTATAGAGAACTACAAAAATAAAGTATATTCATTAACTGAAACAATTGAAGAAGCTAGCGTTCTTCTTTCAAATATGGCTAAATACGAATACAACTATATGAGTAGTTTATATAAAATCAGTGGAAGAATGGATAGTGATAGTGTAGTTGAAAATGGTAGAACTTGGCTTTCAGAAAAAGGTAATGTTAAAGAAGACCGTATTGATAAAGATTTTGAAAAAATAACTAATGATTACTTTGAAATCAAAGAACTAACTGTATCTGGTAAAAAAGCTGAAACTATAGATGAAAAACTTTCAAATTTGTATGATGAATACTCTGCTTTGTATACCCAAACTACAACAGCTAGTAGCCTAGACAATTTTGCTGATGATTATAACGACCATGTAAATGCAATAACTGAACTAGTTAATGTACTGAAAACATCAACTAAATCAGAGGAATAATTATGCCAGCAGAAAACTAAATACTTTCAAGAAAATTTAGATAAGGGATTTTTTTATGGGATTTATTGATAATTTTAAGGGTAAACAATATAAACAAGAATCAGAAGAATTAAAATTTAAGCTTAAAAAAGCTGAATCTGAACTTGAACAATTAAAAAGCACATTTACACCTGATATGTATGATGTTGTAAATTTAAAAGAACAGAAACAAAAGATAGAAATAGATATTGAGAACTTAAATAGCACAATAAATAATAAATTAACCGAAATTCAATCTCTTGCTCAAAACATTGAAAATCTTAATGATGTGATAAAAAGCAAACAATCTGAAATTGTTGTGCTTGACGAAGAAATAGAATTTCAAAGTTTTGGATTATATCAACCAAAATACGATTTTTTAAATTCCGAAATTTATAAAAACAAGCTTAAAGAAATACGCGATAAACAAAAACAACTGGTTAAAAGCGGTAGTGCTGTTGTTGGTAATTTTAATTGGGAAGTAAATGGGAGCAAAGCACAAGGTAATAAAATGGTAAAGGATATGCAAAAATTACTTCTCAGGGCTTTTAATAGTGAATGTGATGAATTAATTGACAAGGTTAAATTTAATACTTTTGATACCGCAGTAAAACGTATGAAAAAATCTGTTGAGGCTATTTCTAAATTAGCAAAAATTATGAATGTCTCAATTACTACCGAATATTTTAATTTAAAATACGAAGAATTATGTCTTGCGCTTGAATACAGGAAGAAAAAACAAGATGAAAAAGAAGAACAAAAAGAAATTCGTGCAAGATTAAGAGAAGAAGCTAAACTACAAAAAGAAATTGAAGAAGCGCGCAAGAAAATTTACAAAGAGCAAAATCATTATCAAAATGCTCTTCAAAAAATTGAAGCTCAAATCAATTCTGCTTCAGAAGAAGAAAAATCTGCACTCCTTGCTAAAAAAACTGAAATTGAAAATGAACTTACTGAAATTGATAAGTCAATAAAAGATATTGATTATAGAGAGTCAAATGCAAAAGCAGGGTATGTATATATAATTTCCAATATAGGTTCATTTGGCGAAAACGTATATAAAATAGGAATGACACGCCGACTTGACCCTATGGAACGAGTTGATGAATTGGGGGATGCTTCAGTGCCTTTTAATTTTGACGTACATGCTATGATTTTCTCTGATAATGCTCCCGCACTTGAAGCAGCACTACATAAAGCTTTTGAAAGCCGTAAACTAAACAAGGTAAACACAAGACGCGAATTTTTTAATGTTACACTTGAAGAAATTGAAGCAGAGGTAAAAAAGAACTATGATAAAACAGTTGAGTTTATAAAACTTGCACCTGCTGAGCAATATCGCGAATCACTGAAAATCAAGGAAAGTTCAAATGTTGATTAAAAAGGATTGGGTTATTAACAATATGAAAAAAATTCTTATAGCGTTTTTGATAATTTTACTAACTTTAACCGGGTGTACCACAGATAATTTGAGACCTTGCAACGAAGCTCATTATAAATACGGACAGAAAGCACTTGAAATTGCTGACCGGTACTTAAATTATGATATTGATTCAGAAGAGGCTTATGGTTTAATTGATAAATTATATTCGTCAGAGGATGAACTGCCTGATACTGAAAATGATACAACACATTTGGCGGATTTTTCAATAAAGGTTGATGTTTCCTCACTACATAGCCGTATGCTTTCATTAAAATATGGCTATACAGATTATAATGAAATAAAAACTCTCAGAGATGATTTATATAATGACTTATCAAACTATAAAATTGAGGAATAATTATGCCGGCTTATAAAGATGAACAACGCAATACGTGGTACTGCCAATTTTGGTATATTGACTGGCAAGGAACTCGAAGACATAAAGTTAAAAGAGGTTTCAAGACCAAACGGGAAGCAAAGGATTATGAAAATAAATTTAAAGATACATCAAAAAATAATGTAGATATATCCTTCGGTAGTTTATACGAAAATTATAAAGAACAAAAAATGAGTGCACTCAAAGAGTCCACTCAAGAAAACAAAACTAATATTATTGAAAAACATATACTGCCATACTTTAAAAAACGTAAAGTGTCTGAAATTAACTCTCAAGATATAATGAAATGGCAAAATGAAATTAGAAAAAGCAGTTACTCAGATACATATCTTAAATCAATAAATAATCAACTTTCAACCCTATTTAACTACGCCGTACGACATTATGGACTTTCTATAAACCCATGCGTTATTGCCGGTAGTATGGGCAGTAAAAAAACAGATGAAGAAATGAAATTCTGGACTTTAGATGAATTTAATAAATTTATTTCTTGTGTCAGAGGTTTGGCAAATCAATTAGCTTTTAAAATTCTTTATTGGTGCGGATTGCGAAAAGGTGAACTGCTTGCTTTGACCCCTGCTGATATACTTCCAAGTAAAGATATTAGTATTAATAAAACCGGTAGATGGAAAATAACTAAAGACAAAAAAGAATTTATTGTTACCACACCTAAAACAAGGAAAAGTATAAGAAAAGTAAGTATGCCTGAATTCTTATACAATGAAGTTAAATTATATATTGGACTATAGTCAATAAAGTGGACAAGTAAAATTAGAAAATAAGGTTTTCTTTTTGGTTTGGAGATAGGCCGTCA
>CANQZZ010000032.1 GCA_947628465.1 uncultured Clostridia bacterium | reverse complement strand
TTACCAGTAAATATATTAGAAGCAATTTGTGCTGGAATACCTGTTGTTGCTACTAATTGCAGAGGAAACAGAGATTTGATAATTGATGGTGAAAATGGCTACTTAGTTGAAATAAATAATAAAGAAAATTTTGGTAAAGCTATTGAATCAATTTATTTAAACAAATTGAATTTAATGATAGAAAAAAATAAACAAGAAGCTAGTAAATATTCACTTACTAATATATTAAAAGAAATGAAAAAGATATATTTTAAAAGAAAACGTGTTATTCATTTACTAGCATCAAATAATTTTTCTGGAGCTGAAAATGTAGCATGTACAATAATTAAGGAGACAGAAGATTCTTTTGAAAATTTTTATTGTTCCCCTAAAGGTAAGATTAAAGAAATTTTAGAAAAAAAAGGAATTAATTATATAGGTATAGATAAATTAAGTTATAAAAATTTGAAATTAATCTTGAAGGAATATAATCCAGATATAATACATGCACATGATTTTAAAGCTAGTTTTATAGCTGGCTTAGCATATAAAAAAGTAAGTATAATTTCACACATACATAAAAATGATCCTAAGATGAAAAAAATTTCTATAAAAAGCATATTATTTTTAATTATATCTAAGCATTTCACAAAAATTATAGGTGTATCTGATTCTATTATTAACGAATACATTTTCAAAAATAATATAAAAAATAAGTATATTACTATATATAACTATGTTAATAAAGAAAATATTGTAAGATTATCTAATGAAAAAGAAATTAAAAGTAAGTATGATATATACTATTTTGGTAGATTATCAAAAGAAAAAAATCCACTTGAATTTATAGAAATAGTAAGTGAATTAAATATTCCAGATATTAAGTGTGTGGTGGTAGGAGATGGCCCTTTAAAAGCAGAATGTTATAAAAAAATTAGTGAATATAATTTAAATAATAACATAAGTATGCTTGGCTTTAAAAATAACCCATATCCTTATATAAAGAATTCAAAAATCGGTATTATGCCATCATTGTATGAAGGATTTGGTCTAACTGCAATCGAAGGATTAATTCTAGGAAAAATTGTTTTAAATAGTGGTATAGGTGGACTAAAAGAAATATTTTTAAATAATAAAGAATATATCTGTACTTCAAAAAAAGAATATATAAATAAAGTAAAGAATATTCTTTTAAATAAATGTACATTGCCTAATGTGGATATTTCTATGTATTGTGATAAAAATAAATGGAAAAGTAAGATAAAAGAATGTTATAAAAAGGAGAAAAAGAGTGATACGATATAATAATATAAGAAAACTATTTTTATACTTTTTTATTTTTGTATTTATATACCAACCTGTTATTTATGGTATAGACAACTTTATTATTTATGCATTTTTCTTATGTATATATATATTTATATATATATTATCAAAAAACAAGAGCTTTTTTAAATTATTTAATAAAAAAGTAATTGTCTTATATACTCTGACAATAATTACATCTGCTATATATTTTACATGTAGAACAATAATTGCAGGGACAAGCATAACAGACTTCTCATCCATAAGAATAGTACATGGTTTAATGCCTATAGTATATTTAACAAGTGCTTTAATTATAAATTATGAAATGAATCAATTAAAATTAGAAAGTAAAGATAAATTCAAAATGATTTTAAATGTTGCTATTTTTCAAGGATTAATAGCACTTGCAATGTTTATTTTTCCTAGTTTAAAAGTAATGGCACTAAATATTTATGAATCTGCAGGTGGAAAAGACATTTATTTTGTTACGGATTATAGAATATATGGTATTTGTAATGGCGACTATACTTATGCACTACAAATCATTCACGGAATATTAGCTACAATGGCTATAGTTTTTGCTTATTATTACAAAGAAAAAAAATATTATTTTTTCTCTATGATTATATTAAGCGTTACTTTTTTAAATGGAAGATTTGGAATTTTAATATTTATTATAGAAATAATATTTTTTATTTTAACAGTATTATTTTCTAATAAAAAGAATACTAGAATATTTGGTACAATTATAATGATATTATTTATATTTGCAATAATGTACTATATAATATCTAATTTTATGCCAAACGTAGTTGTTATATTTAAACATGCTATTAATGATGTTTTTAACTATAATGAAGGTCAAACAGATACTGAAACCGGAAGATTAGTTGAAATGCATATACTTCCTAAAAATATACTATTTGGTGAAGGCTATAGGATTTTTGGTAAATCTGGAGAAAAATATGGCGAATTTAGATCGTCAGATGTAGGTTATACTAATGATTTGTTTATGGGAGGGCTAATTTACTCATTTTTATTATATAATTCAATACTTATATTAATTAAAGAAATATTAAGGCAGAATGAAAAAAACTCTTTTCAAAATAAGTACATTAAGATTTTTATATTAGGAATAATATTAGCTAATATTAAAGGAGAAATATTTAGAAGTGTAACTATTCAAACATTTATGATATTAATTTTAACGCTTCTTTTGTTTAATGAGGGTAACTTATTACTATCTAATGCAAAAGATAATGAATAAAAGAAAGGAAAATAAAATGGATAACGAAATTATAAGTATTATAGTTCCATGTTACAATGTAGAAAAATATATAGAAAGATGTGTTACTAGTTTGGTAAATCAAACATATATAAATATTGAAATAATTTTAGTTGATGATGGTTCTACTGATTCAACAAGTGAATTATGTGAAAGTTATAAAAGAGATGACAGTAGAATAAAAGTAATTCATAAAAAAAATGGTGGTTTATCAGATGCTCGAAATGCTGGTATGAAAGTTGCAACAGGAAATTATTTTTTCTTTTTGGATAGTGATGATTTCATTAGTACTGATACAATTAAGTTTTTATATAAAAATTTATTAGATAAAGATGCAGATATATCAACATGTGCACATATTAATTATTTTGAGAATAAAAGTACTAAAAATAGAACATATGATAATAAAAATTTTGTATACGAAACAGAAGATGCATTAAAAAATTTATTATATGAAAAAAATATAACAACTAGTGCATGGGGAAAGTTATATAAAAGAAATTTATTTGATAATATAGAGTATCCAAAAGGAAAGATTTGTGAAGATTTGCCTACTACATATTTATTATTTGCTAAATCTAAAAGAGTTTCAATAAATAGTATACCAATGTACTATTATTTAATTAGAAAAGATAGTATTATTCACTCTAAATTTAATAAGAAAAGATTAGATGCATTAGATTTTGCTGAGGAAGAAACTAAATTTATTAAAGAAAAATTTCCAAATATAATTAATGCTGCTATTAGTAGAGAGTTTATGGAGGCGGTCTATATATCAACTACTATTCCATGCAGTATAGAATATAAAGATGCAAGAAAAAAAATTAAAAATATTTTAAAAAAATATAGGAAAAATGTCTTGATAGATAGCAATGTTAATATGAATGAAAAAGTATATGCTTATATGAGTTATTTGAATATTTTTGGAATTAAACTTACTTATACTATAAAGAAAATATTGGATTATTTTAACTTGAGAGGTCATTATGAACATTAAAAATTTAAAGTATAAAATAATAGATTCTAACTTGATTAACATAATATTTGTTTCCGCTCAAAAAATTTTTAGCTTTTTTCCTATTAAAAAAAATAAAGTTGTCTTTCAAAATTTTAATGGTAAAGGATTTGGAGATAATCCAAAATATATAGCTAATGAATTGCTGAAAAAAGAGAATGTTGATATTATTTGGATTGTAAAAGAATTTTCCCAAAATTCATTTCCAAATAAAATAAAGCAAGTAAAAAAATACACATTAAAATATTTCTATGAACTGGCTACAGCTAAAGTTTGGGTTAGTAATAATAGATTAGAAAGATTTATCATTAAAAGAAAAAATCAAGTATATATTCAAACTTGGCATGGTGGCTTAGGCTTAAAAAAGGTGGAAAAAGATGCTGAAGATAAGTTAAGTAAAAAATATATAAAACTTGCAAAAAGAGATTCAAGAATGATAGATTATGCTATCTCTAATAGTACATATAGAACAAATATATATAAAAATAGTTTCTGGTATAATGGGAAGATTCTTGAAATTGGATGCCCAAGAAATGATATTTTTTTTGATAATAAAAAACAAAAGGAAATAAAAGAAAATATATTCAAAATATATAATATTAATTTTAATAAAAAAATAATTCTTTATGCACCTACTTTTAGAAGTGATAAGAATTTTAATTATGAAACTTTTGATTTTTCAAAATTATTAGATACTGTGAATAACAAAAATGAAAATTATGTCTTGATGATTAAATTGCATCCAAACATAGATAGTAACATAAAAACATCTGATAATATTATTAATGTATCAAAATATCCAGATACTGATGAATTATTATTGATATCTGATATAGTTATATCTGATTATTCAAGCGTTTTTTTTGATTTTTTATTCATGCATAAACCAGTTTATTTATATGCACCAGATTATGATGAATATGTTAAAGAAAGAGGTTTGAATTTTGAATATAAGAAGTTACCATTTTCTATTTCGTATAATTCAAATGAACTTATAAAAAAAATAATAGAAAATGATTATAAAAATTACACAGATAAATTAGATAAATTTTTGAAGGATGTTAATATTATTGATGATGGACATGCATCTCAAAAAGTTGCAAATTTGATAGATAATATATTGAAAGAAGGATATAAAAGACATGAAGAAATATAAAATTGGATATACGCAAGGTACATATGATTTATTTCACATAGGACATTTAAACTTATTGAATAATGCTAAGAAAATGTGTGATTATCTAATAGTTGGCGTAAATTCAGATGATTTAGTAAAAGAATATAAGAATAAAGAAACAGTAATAAAACAAGAGGATAGAGCAAAGATAATATCTTCTATAAAAGGAGTAGACGAAGTATATATAACAACAACTTTAGATAAATTAGAAATTTTGAAGCAAATTAAATTTAATGCAATATTTATAGGAGATGATTGGAAAGACGATAGTAGGTGGAAAAGAACAAAAGAAGATTTACAAAAGTTAGGTATAGATGTAGTATTTTTACCACATACAAATGGTATTTCTACGACACAAATTTTAAAAAGAATGAAAAATAGCTAACTTACAATTAAAAAGGAGAAAAAAATGAAATGTGAAAATTCTAGGACAGCAAATACTATTTTGAATACTGTTATGGGAATATTAAATGTATTCTGCAATATAGTACTAAACTTTATACTTAGAACAATATTCATTTATATACTTGGTATTCAATATACAGGTGTGTCAAGTGTCTTTTCTGGCATTTTAGGATTATTATCTTTATCAGAATTAGGAATAAGTGTAGCTATAACTACTGCACTTTATAAACCATTATATAATAAAGACGAGGAAAAGATAAGGAAATTAATGAGATTTTATAAAGTTGCATATAGATTTATCGCATTATTTATATTTATTTTTGGTATGATACTAACGCCATTTTTAAAATACTTAGTTACTGATATACCTGATATTAAAGAAAGTATATATATAATTTTCGTTTTATATATAGTTAAAACATCAGTTTCTTATCTTTTAATATATAAAACAACAATATTAAATGCCGACCAAAAGCAATATATTGTAAAAAAAACAGAAACCGTTTGCTTATTGGCAAGATATATAATAGAAATCATATTTTTAGTAATATTTAAAAATTTTATGGTTTACCTAGTTATAGAAATATTATCAACAATACTTCAAAATATAATAGTGACCAATAAGGCAACAAAATTATACCCTTATGCTTTTAGAAAAACAAATCAAAAACTTGAAAAAAGTGAAATTAAAAGTTTATTTAAAGATATTAAAGGTTTAACAATGTATAAAATTTCAGGTTCAATTGGAAATAGTATAGATAGTTTATTAATATCAAGTTTTATTGGTGTTTCAGCTGCTGGACTATTAGCAAATTATACTTTAATTAGTCAACAAATTCAAAATCTGATTTTACAATTTTTGAATTCTACTACAGCAAGCATAGGAAATTTACGAGCTGAAGGAAATAATGAAAGACAACTATTAGTATTTAATAGATTGTTTTATATAAGTTTTTTTATAATAAACTTTTGTTCAACATGTTTATTTGTACTTTTTAATCCTTTTATAATGTTATGGATAGGTGAACAATATTTATTATCTATTGAAATTGCTTTTGTAATAGCATTCGATTCATTTTTATATATTTTGCTTCAAGCTATAGTACCATTTAGAACTGCTAATGGTATATTTATAAAGGGACAATATAGACCATTAATAACGTCAATATTAAATATTATTTTATCTATAGTTTTAATTAGAAAGCTAGGAATATTTGGTACTATTCTTGCCACTATAATTTGTAGATTAGTTACACAATGGTATGACCCTTTTATATTATTTAAGTATATATTTAATGCACCATTTGTTAAATTTTATATAAGATATTTGCTTTATATTTTTATATTTTTAGTTAGTTCTTTTATAACTTATTTTATTACAAGTTTAATTATAATGCCTAATCCTATTGCAAGCTTTCTACTAAAATGTATTTTATGCTGTATTATACCGAATGTTTGTGTTTTCTTATTTACATTTAAAACAGAAGAGTATAGATTTTGTATAAACTTTTTCAATAGTAAAATAAAAGGAGTATTTAAAAAATTTAGGAGGAATTAATGTGACTATAAAAGAAACAATAAAGAGAATATTAGGAATTTATGATTACGATAGATATGTGGAAAAGTTGATATATAAATCCATAAGGATTTATCATTCAGGTGGAAAAATAAATATGTGGAGAGGAATAAGACTATACAATAAAATAAGACGTAAATATAATTGTCACGTTTGTCCTAGTATAATATTAGGAAAAAATCCATATATAGCTCATGCACAAAATTTACAAATTGGAAAAACTGCTATAATTGGGGACAATTGTAAAATTTATCCAAATGTTTCAATAATTGCAGCAGTAAAAGGAGATCAAGAACGCTATGCAGCTCATAGACGTACACATGCAAAAATTGGTAATAACTGTTTATTAGGAACGAAATGCCTTATTATTGGCCCAATTAATATAGGTAACGATGTAACAATAGGTGCGGGGGCTATAGTTACAAAAGATGTTCCAGATCATACAGTTGTAAAAAATGTAAACCAATTTAGAAAAAAAGGAGAAGATGAAAA
Organism: uncultured Clostridia bacterium; assembly: GCA_947628465.1. The sequence goes on along the minus strand of CANQZZ010000032.1, from coordinate 4,975 downwards.
ATTTTATTAATTATTAAAAAGTTTTGTATAAAAATAGGCAATTAATAAATTAATTAAAAAAACACTATGCACTTGCAAATCTGGGTGCTGTATATAACGCTTATAATAAAAATAATAAATATTTTAAATAAAAAACAGAGTTAATTTAAAAGTTATATTTCATTATAATATAACTAAACATATTTGTGTTTTTTGTTGTTTGTATAAATAGGAGAGAAATATGTTAAAAAATATATTAAAATTTATTTTATCTATAATTATATCAGTAACAGTATTGACGTTATTTTGTATGCTTTATTATAATACACCTGTACATTTCGATAATATTGATGGCGCAACAGATTATCATTGGAAAAATAATGCATTTTATTCAAGAGCAACAGAGGGATTTGGTACAGGTAAAACTAATAATGAAGGCTATATAAATACGTTCGATTATTATGAAAAAGACAAAATTGATATACTCGTAATGGGATCATCTCACATGGAAGCATTACAAGTCGCAATGAATGAATCAACATCAGAATTATTAAATAATATGTTAAAAGATGATACAGTTTATAATATTGGTGTTTCAGGTCATAACTTTTTAATTTGTGCTAGTCATTTAAAAAATGCTTTACAAAAATATAAGCCATCAAAATACGTTATTATTGAAACTAGTACAATTAATTTTAATGAAAATGATTTATCTCAAGTCATAAATACTGGTTCGTTAAAAAAAATAACTTCTAATTCTAATGGAATAATTGGTTTTTTACAACAAAATCAATTTTTAAGATTAGCATATACACAATTTAATAATTTTAAAAATGGAGTAACAAATGATGTTGAAGTAGATAATTCATTAAATACATTCAATGTAGAACTAATCAATAATTTATTAAGTCAAATGCAAGATATTGCAATAGATGCTAAAACAAAATTAATTATTTTATATCATCCAAGTACGATATTAAATGATAATGGCGAAATTGCTTTATCACAAAATACTGAAAATGTGGATAAATTTAATGAACTATGTAATAACAATAATATTATTTTTGTAGATATGTCGGAGCGTTTTGTAAATGAATATAATGCAAATTATGTTTTACCTTATGGATTTAGTAATACATCTGTTGGAAGTGGACACCTAAATAAGTATGGCCACAAAATGATAGCAGAAGAACTATATAGAGTTATTAAGGAGGAAAAATAATGTCATTTGCATCAATAAGTTTTATTATATTCTTTTTAGTTGTAATTTTAGGAACACTTATAATACAAAAATTTTCGTCAAATAAAGTAAAGCAAATATTTTTATTAATAGCAAGCTATTTCTTTTATGGTTATTGGGATTTTAGATTTTGCTTTTTACTTTTATTTGTAACAATTATTGCTTATTATACAGCAAAATTTAAAGGTAAAAAATACATATATGCTATTGGAATAATTACACCATTAGTTGTACTTGGATTTTTTAAATACTTTAATTTTTTCATAGATTCTGTTTCTAATATTATTGGAGCAGATATAGGAATATTTAATATTATTTTACCCGTAGGAATTTCTTTTTATACTTTTCAGGCATTAAGTTATGTAATTGATGTCCATCGTGGTAAAATAGATGTGGAAAATGATTTTATTAGATTATCATTGTATTTAAGTTTTTTTCCTCAACTTGTTGCAGGACCAATAGTTAAAGCATCTGAATTTTTACCTCAATTAAAAGAAGAAAGAAAAACTACAATTAATAATTTAAAGTATGGTATACAATTAATGGCATTTGGTTTATTTAAAAAAATTGTTTTAGCAGATCATCTATCTGTTTTTGTTGATGATGTTTTTCGTACACCAACAGCATTTCATTGGGCAACAATATTGTTAGCAGTTATATCTTATTCAATTCAAATATACTTTGATTTTTCAGGATATTCTGATATAGCAATAGGCTGTGCAAAATGCTTAGGATATGATTTTAATCGTAATTTTAATTTACCATACATATCTCAGAATGTTACAGAATTTTGGCATAGATGGCACATTAGTCTTTCTACATGGCTAAAAGAATATTTATATATTCCACTAGGAGGAAACAGAAAAGGAAAATTCAGACAATATTTAAACCTATTTATAACAATGACACTAGGAGGACTATGGCATGGAGCGAATTGGACATTTGTATTTTGGGGAGCTTTAAATGGTTTAGCGCTATGTTTCAATAAATTATTTTCAAAGCATAAAGAAAAAAATATATTTTCAAAATGTGCAAGTATACTAGCAACATTTTCCTTTATTACGTTTACATGGATATTCTTCCGTGCAGATAATTTTACTATAGCATTTTCAATATTGAAAGCTATCTTTACACTACAAAAAGGTATTATTCAACCATTTTTCTGGTCATTTGTTAGTATTGCTATATTAATTATTTTTACAATTGGAGCCATAGTAAAATCTAATAAAAATATGGATAAAGAAATTAATGGATATTATCCAATGCTTAATTTAAATACTGTATATGGTTTATCTACATTATTTATTGTTTTTGGTTTAATAATCTGTTTAGCATTTACAGGTGAACAGCCATTTGTTTATTTCCAATTTTAAAAAATAATTTTGTATATATTATAATTTTATAGTGACTTAAACCACGTATATAACACATGGTTTAAGTCACTAGTCACTATAGGATAATCTTTTTCATTATAATTATATTATGTGTAAATAAAATCATTTACTTATATTTTTTTACCTTATTCTGTTTTGATAAAACAAAACTTTCAAAAAGTTCTAAGCCCTCTTTGATAGTAATTTTATATTAGTTTGGCTACCTTTTGAAAAATAAAAATAAGCGAATTTTTACTCATTTTTATTATAGGAATTATAGCTTTATATTTTGTCAAAAAAGTATAAATTAGTTTATGATTATTTTTTATCACATAATTTAATTTTTTTATTAGTAAGAATATTTTTATTTTTTAACCTTAAAATGATTAATAAAACGATTTTTCTATCTATCACAATTGAGTAAATAATAGCAAGTATTAAATTGAAAATATTTAAATATTTATTAGCTATATAGTAAAAAATATATACTATTAAAAAAACAATTGATGTAGATAAAGCTGTTAAAGGTTTATATTTTAATTTAACATATTTTTTCAAATCAAGGTGTCTATAAACTGACATAGTGAAATAAGATATTACAGTTGAAATACATGTTGCATAAACACCAATAATTTTAATAAAACTTTATATGAAATATCTATAAAAATATTTATTATATAAAATATTAATAAAAAAATCAAAAAAGATATAAACATAGCTTTAATAGAATTATATATGCGTTTTTTATCATTTATTTTACATAAAAACTGCAAGAATAGGGAATAGGGACATAAATTTGATAATATTATAAATTTTTATTGACATATTATAACCTAATAAGTTATAATATATATAACTTAAGTTCAAAGGGGTGTTTGATGTAAAGATTATAAAAGGCAAAATATATGAAAAATCACTAAAGAAAAATTTGAAATTAAAACATAAACAAGATGAACTAAAGATTTTAGAAAAAATAGAAAGAATAATAATTCAATCAGAAAATATGAAATGTTTGATGTTAAATCCTTTGCATACAGTATATAATATAGAGCAAAAGAAAGGAAATCTTAAAGAAATATTTACAGCTAAATTAAATTCTAAATTAAGATTATATATAAAGCCATTAGCTGATTATCCATACGACAAATTAGAACAAATTGTGGAATTAGAATTTGTTATTATAGATGATAAGCATTATGGTGATGGTTAGGGGGAAAAAATGGTTTATTTTGGTGAATATTTAAAAGATTATTTGGAATATAATAAAATATCACAAACAGAATTTGCATTAAGAATGGGAGTTACCAAAAAGCATATAAATGATATTCTTAATGGTAGACAAAATATAAATTTAGAAATGGCTGCAAATATTGAAAGGTTAACTAATATACCATCCAATTTTATTATATCTATTGAAAATGTAAGATTTATTGAAGAAGAACTTATTAATGAATATGGAAGTACTAATAATATAAATAAAATGTTAAAAGAAAAGTATGCTCTTAATGAGTTAAAGAAAAAAAAGTGGATAAACTTCAAAGATGAAACAAATGCAATTCAATTAAGTATTGATATTTTAAATTTTTTAAAGGTAAAAAATTTTGTAGCTCATAATAAATTGGAAAATTATGTACTATTTAAGAAAAAAGGGGAAGACTATAATAAGCTTGCTTTGTGGATTGCACGATGTGACGAACTATCAAACAATCAGGAAATAAAAGAATATGATAGTTCAAAATTCAATGATTTAGTAAAAAGAATAGTTGAGTATTCATATAATGATGGCTATGATGTAGATAAAATATGTGAAATATTAAACTCTTATGGAGTACTGTTTGCTTGTGAAAAAGCTTTATCTGGTACAAAAGTTAGAGGATGCTTTAAAGTAAAAATAAAAACTCCTGCAATATATATTACTTCTAATTATTCTGCTAAAGATTCATTTTATTTTGAGTTATTTCATGAGCTTGGGCATTGTAAGAGTGACTTTAATATGGCTCAAAACAAAACTATAATTGATGGCGATGAAGAAAGAGAAAATAGGGCAGACAAGTTTGCGTTAGAAACAATGATAAATAACAATATTTGGAATTTAATTTTAGAAAATAAATCTGAAAAAGATTTATTACAAATTTCAAAAGAATATAAAATACCAATGAGCTTTATTGTTGGAAGATTAGCTAAAAATAGATATATAAATTATAGTAGTGAAATTTATAATAAATATAAATTTAAGTAAAAATTAACTTCAATATGGAGTTAATTTTTTTCTATCTTTTAATAAAATATAAAAAATATTTTAAAATAATTAAAATTGTGTTAAAATATATAAGAAGTTTAGGGAGAAAGTATGAAAAAGAAAAGAAGTATAATTTTAATAGTA
>CANQZZ010000031.1 GCA_947628465.1 uncultured Clostridia bacterium | reverse complement strand
TAAATTTTAAAATTACAATTTTACTAAAAATATTGAAAACCCCAGAAAAAATATCTGGGGTTTTGTCAACAGTCTGAGCATCTCTTATTATATTTAATAAGAGATGCTCTTTTATTTTATTTTATTTCTATACTGTTGATGTAACTAATAGATAATGAATCTGTTGATTTTTTAATAAGTATAAGCACATATTTATGTATAAAGTCTTTTCATTTATAAAAAAATGTTATAAAATATATAGAAATATAATAAACATTAGTAAATACCAAAAGTTGTGGTGAAATAAAGTGAAAGTAATGATAAAAAATAAACAAATAAATTATGAAGTTGAAGGAGAGGGAAAACCTGTAATTTTATTACATGGTTGGCTTGCATCTTTAGAAACAATGAAGCCGTTGCAAAAACATCTAGCTAAAAACTTTAAAGTATACAATGTAGATATAATAGGATTTGGAAAAAGTGATTTGCCAGATGGACCGATGAATACAAATGATTTCGGGGATTTTTTATCAGATTTTATTAATGAATTAAAAATAGAGAATCCAATTCTTATAGGGCATTCAAATGGGGGAAGAATGACTATAAATTATGCTGGAAGAAATTTAGGAAGAATTAATAAAATAGTACTAATCGATAGTGCAGGTATAAAACCAAAAAGAAAATTATCATATTATTTAAAAGTATATTCTTTTAAATTAGTAAAAAATATAGTAAAAATATTTCCAAAAAAATTAGAACCATTAAGAGAGAAAGCATTAAATAAATTTGGATCTTCAGACTATAAAGCTTCTCCGGAAGTGTTAAGAAAAACTATGAATATTATATTGAATGAGGATGAGCAAAATATTATGCCAAACATAAATGTTCCAACACTAATGATTTGGGGAGATAAAGACACTGCAACACCTTTATCAGATGCAAAAAAAATGGAAAAACTAATTCCCAACAGTGGAATTGCAGTATTAGAAGGAGCTGGACATTTTTCATATTTAGATAGACTAAATCAATGCTTATTAATATTAGATGAATTTTTGAAAAACGATAAAAAATAGGGGGAATAATGAATAATTATATATTAATTAATATATTTTTTGTAATTTTATACATATATATATTAAATAAATCTAGACATGCATATCACATGTTACAATTAGAGTCGTATAAAAATGAGAGATATATTAAATGGATAAAAAATAATAAAATAATAAAAATAAAAGAATTAATTTTATTAATACCTAGTATAGCAGTAATTTTTAATTTAAAAATAGGATTAATAATCAATATAATTTGTATATTAATATTATTTTTATTTAAAAACAAATATATAGAAAAAAAACCATTAGTTGTGACATCTAGAATAAAAAGAATGTATTTGACAGAAATTATAATATTAATAATTGTAGGAATATTATTAAATTTATTTAATAATATTTACTTAATTATTTTATTAAATATTATAACTATTTTTACATATTTATTTATTTTATTAATTAATGTAATAAATTCACCAGTAGAAAAGGCAATACAATTAAAATATTATAATATGGCAAAAAGAAAACTAGAATCAAATGAAAATTTAAAAATAATTGGAATTACAGGAAGCTATGGAAAAACTAGTACAAAGTATATATTAGGTTCAATATTATCACAAAAATATAATACTTTGATAACACCAGAAAGCTATAACACAACAATGGGAGTAGTAAGAACAATTAATGAAAAATTAGATAATACTCATCAAATATTTGTATGCGAAATGGGAGCAAAAAATATAGGAGATATAAAAGAGATTTGCAATTTAGTAAAGCCACAATATGGAATATTAACAGCTATTGGACCACAACATTTAGAAACGTTTAAAACAATAGAAAATGTAAAAAGAACAAAAATGGAATTAATAGAAAGCTTACCTCAAGAAGGAAAATCATTTGTTAATTTTGAAGATGAAAATATAAAGCAAATTAATTTTGATAATAATAATATAAAATTTGGAATTAGCAATATGTGTGATTATTATGCTACAGATATAGATATTAATGAATCAGGTTCTAATTTTAATATCCATTTAAAAAATAATAAAGTAATTAGTGTAAAAACAAAACTATTAGGAATTCATAATATAATTAATATTGTTGGAGCAGTAGCAGTTTGTTATGAATTAGGATTAAAAGAAGAAGAAATAATTACAGGAATTAGATTTTTAAAACCAGTTACACACAGATTAGAATTGAAAAGAAATGCTAATGGAGCAATTATCATAGATGATGCGTATAATTCTAATGTAAAAGGTGCAAAAATGGCATTAGATGTACTTAAAAATTTTGAAGGCAGAAAAAAGATATTAATTACTCCAGGAATTGTTGATTTAGGTGAAAAAATAGAAATATATAATAAAGAATTGGGAAGGCAAGCAGCTAAAGCTTGTGATTATATAATTTTAGTTGGTAAAAAACAAGCAAAACCAATTTTAGATGGAATATTAGAAGAAAAATATAATGAAAATAATGTATATGTTGCTACAGATTTAAATGATGCAATAAATAAAATGAATAATGTTATTGATGAAAATGCAGTAGTATTATTTGAAAATGATTTACCAGATAATTATTTATAGAAAGGAATGGTATATATGAAAATTAAATTAGGAATATTTTTCGGAGGGAAATCAGTAGAACATGAAATATCAATAATAACTGCAAATCAAGCAATAACTAGCCTTAACAAAGATAAATATGAAATAATACCAATATATATTAGTAAAAATGGTAAGATGTATACTGGCAAAAAGTTATTTGATTTAAAAGAATATAAAGATATGGAAAAATTAATTAAAAATTGTGAAGAAGTTGTATGCGTTAATAATGGAAACAACATAAATATATTAAGAGTAAATAATAAAATGTTTTCTAGTAACATTATAAATACAATAGATGTTGCATTTCCAATAATGCATGGAACTAATGGCGAAGACGGTTCAATACAAGGATTTTTAGAGATTTTAGGGGCAACATATGTTGGACCAGATGTTTTAGCATCTAGCATAGGAATGGATAAAATAATGATGAGAAGAATATTAAAAGAACAAAACATACCATCATTAGACTATATTGCTTTTTATTCCTTAGATTATATAAAAGATGAAGACAAATATATAAAAGAAATTGAAGAAAAATTAATATATCCTGTTATAGTAAAAGCTGGAAATTTAGGCTCAAGTGTGGGGATTAAAAAGGCAAACAATAGAGAAGGATTAAAAGATGCTATTGAATTTGCAATGGATTTTTCAGATAGAATAATGGTAGAAAAAGCTATAACTAATTTAAAAGAAATAAACTGTTCAGTATTAGGTAACATGATAGATGCTATTCCATCTACATGCGAAGAACCAATAGGTAGTGATGAAATATTAAGTTATAACGACAAATATATAGGAGGAAGCAAAACTAAAACAGGTGGTTCAAAAGGAATGGCAACTCTGCAAAGGAAAGTTCCTGCAGATATACCAGAAGAAATGAATAAAAAAATTCAAGACATAGCAGTTAGAACATTTAAGATATTAGGATGTAGTGGAGTTGCAAGAATTGATTTTATGATAGATATGGAAGACAATAGTATATATGTTAATGAAATTAATACAATTCCTGGAGCATTATCATATTATTTATGGGAAGCAACAGATAAATCTTTTGAAAAAGAATTAGATGAATTAATAGAGAATGCTTTCAAAAGGAAAAGAGAAAGAGAAAAAAGAACATATTCATATAATCAAAATATTTTAGCTATGGGTAATGGAATTAAAGGAATAAAAAAATAAAATTAATTAAAAGTAAAGTATGGGAGAAAAATAAAATTAATCCCATACTTTAAATTGAATAAGTAGAAAGGATTTTTTAAATGAAATTAGAAGATATACAAAACTATATAAAAGATAAGTTATCAGAAAAAAGATATTATCATAGTGTATGTGTAATGGAGAGGTCAGAAGAATTAGCAAAAAAATATGGAGCAGATATAGAAATAGCAAAAAAAATAGGAATTGCACATGATGTGGCAAAAGAAATACCAGAAGAAGAAAAATTAAAATATGTCAAAGATAATAATATTGAAATAGACGAAACAGAAAGAGAAAATACTGCACTTCTTCATGCAAAAATAGGTAAAGATATATCAATGAAGAAGTTTGGTTTTACCGAAAGTATGGGACAAGCTATAGCAAATCATACAACAGGAAATAAGGATATGGATATATATTCTAAAATTTTATTCATTGCAGATAGAACTAGCAAGGATAGAAATTTTGAGGATTTAGAGTATTTAAATGAAATAGCAAGTAAAAGTATAGATGAAGCAGTTTTATATATATTAGATAAAAAAATACAGCTTCAAATCCAAAAAAAGGCACAAATACATATTAATGGAATAATTGCAAGAAATTATATATTAAAACAAAAAAATAATTAAAAAAGGAGATTAAACATGAGATTTATACATATGGCAGATATCCACTTTGATAGTCCTTTTAAGGTATTAACAGACAAAAGAGATTTTGGAACAAAAAGAAGACTAGAGCAAAGGGAAGCGTTTAAAAATGCAATAGAATATATAAAAAAAGAAAAAATTCCATATTTATTTATAGCAGGGGATTTATATGACCAAGACAATATTCGCGAAAGCACAATAGAGTTTATTAATAATCTATTTAAAACGATACCTGATACAAAAATATTTATTTCTCCAGGTAATCATGATCCATTTTTAAAAAATTCTGTATATAATACATTTAATTGGAATAGTAATGTAACTATATTTTCTGATGAAATAAAAAGAATAGAATTAGAAGATGTAGACATTTATGGATATGGTTTTAGTGACTTTTATTGTGCAAATTCTAAAGTGGAAGAAATAAAAATAGAAAATAAAAATAAAATAAATATTTTATTAGTACATGGTGCATTAGATTCAAGTAAAAAAATAGATTTAAAATATAATCCTATTACAACAAATAAATTAAAAGAAATAGGATTTGATTATATAGCGCTTGGACACATACACAAAAGAACAGAAGAAAATAAAAATAATATTATTTATCCAGGTTCTATGATTTCATTTGGATTTGATGAATTAGGTAAGCATGGAATGCTTGACGTTAATATAGAAAAAAATACTGAAAAAATAAATAATAATAAAAATAACGAAGAAAATAATTATTTAATTAATGAAAAAATAAATTTAAATAATAAAAATAAAATAAAAATAGATTTTATTAAATTAGATAATAGAATTTTTGAAGAAAAAAATATAAATATTTCAGAAATTTATTCCGAAGAAGAATTAATTGAAAAAATTAATTCAATAAAAGAAAATGAAAATATATTTTTAAAAATAATATTAGAAGGAAGTAAAAATATAGAAATAAATGAAAACGAACTATGTAAACTTGCTTCAAACAAAAACATATTAAAAATAAAAGATGAAACAAAAATTAAATACGACATTGACGAATTGGCAAAGCAAAACAACCTAAAAGGAATTTTTGTAAAGAAAGTTTTAGAGCAAGTAAAACAAGGTGAGATTGATGAAGAAGTATCAAAAAAGGTAATAGAAGTCGGATTAAATTCATTTGAGTAGAAAAAGATTTAAAAGTAAAAAACTGGTAAAAAAACACCGAAATTCTGCCTGTGGATAACTTTATAAAATTATGGGAAATAAATAAAAAGAAGCATTAATTCAAAGATTGAACAGAAAGACTTTAGAAACTAAAAATTGAGTAAAAACAGCTTAAAATATTATGTAAACAGAAAGAAATGAGTAAAATTTGTCAAATGACGTTTTAGACAAAAAATAATTTGAAAAACAAATTTTAAAACTTAAAGATAAAAATCAAAATTAAAAATGAAACAGGTACAATTTTAAAAGATAGATTAAAAAATTATGTAAATTAAATGAAACTAAAACATTATGTTAATTTTAAAAAGTGAAAAAAATTATTTGATAATTTATCAAATTAAAGTATTAACAATCTAATTAATTTAAAATAAAATTTAATTAAAATATTATTTTAAATATATAAATAATATTTTAATAGAATAAAAACTAAAAATATAAAAAATATGAAAAATAAAAAATAGTATTTATATTTTATTATAATAAATAATAAAAAAATAAATAAAAAATAGAGGTGACTTTTTTGAAAATAAATTATTTAAAAATAAATGAATTTGGGAAATTAAAAAATAAAGAAATTAAATTAGAAAATAATATTAATTTAATATATGGGAAAAATGAAGCAGGAAAAACTACATTATTAAAATTTATATCTTCTATGTTTTATGGATTATCAAAAAATAAAAATGGGAAAGAAATATCAGATTATGAAAAATATACTCCATGGAAGGGCGAAGATTTTTCTGGAAAAATAAAATACGTATTAGATAATAAAGATGAATACGAAGTTTTTAGAGAATTTTCAAAAAAGAATTCAAAAATATATAATAAAGAATTAGAAGATATTTCTAAAAATTATAGTATTGATAAAACAAAAGGTAATCAATTTTTTTATGAGCAAACTAATATAGATGAATTATTATTTTTATCTACTAATTTAGTAGAACAAAATAATGTTGTATTAAATAATAATAGTCAAAATATATTAACGCAAAAAATAGCAAATATTTTATCATCAGGAGAAGACAATGTATCATATAAAAATGTAATAAATAATTTATCCAAAAAATTATTAGAAGAAGTAGGAACAGAACGTAGCATGGATAGACCACTTAATAAAGTACAAAAAGAATATAATGAATTAAAAAAATTAATTGAAGAGTTAAATAATTGTATAGAAATAAATAATGAATTAAAAATAAAAAAACAAGAAATAAATGATGAATTAAAAAATATAGAAAAAGAAATAGAAATATTAAAAGAAATAAAAATAATAAAAGAAAACGAAGAAAAAGAAAATGAAAAAATAAATATAAATAATAATATAAAAAATGAATTTATTGAAAAAATAAATAATTTAAAAAATCAGATAAATAATAATGAAGAAAATAATAATTATAATAATTTAAAAAATAAAAAAATAAATAATAATTTAAAAAATAATTTAAATATAATTAATTTAATTTTTATTCCTGTATTAATAATATTAAATATTTTAATTAATTTTATTAATGTTTCTAAAATCCTACAAAATACTATTATTTATTTTACTGTAATTTATTTATTAATTAATTTAATAATATATATAATTAAAAAAATAAATAATAAAAAATATATAAAAAATAAAAATATTGAAAAAATAAAAATAGAAAAAGAAATTGAAGTGTTAGAAGAAAATAAAAAAAATAAAGAAAAAGAAATTGAATTATTAAAATCTGAATTAATAAAAATAAATAATATTAAATTAGAAGAAATAAAAAATAAATATAAAGATAATATTAACGAAAAAGATTTAATGAATTTATTTAATCAAAATTTAAATAAATTAAATTATAATTTAGAGTATATGAATAATACATATAATAATAAAAGAATAGAATTAAATAGTATAAATATAGAAGAAAAAAATAATAATGAAAAAATAGATAAAAAATTAGAATGTGAAGAAAGAATAAAATATTTAGAAGAAAGACTTCAAGAATTGCATAATTTAGAATCTTATATAAATATTGCAAAGGAAACTTTAGAAGAAGCGTATGACGAAATAAAAAGTAATATAACACCTAAATTTACAAAAGACTTATCATTATTAATAAATAATATTTCTGGTGGAAAATATAAAAATGCAAACTTTGATGCAGATAGAGGATTAATTATAGAAAAAGAAGATGGAGAATATATAAATTGTAATAATTTAAGTATAGGAACAATAGACCAGTTATATTTATCGCTTAGACTATCTGCAATGAATGAAATTTCAAAAGAAAAAATGCCAATTATTTTAGATGAGGCATTTGCATATTTTGATAATGAAAGATTAAAAAATATTCTGCAATTTATTAATGATAATTATAAAGAAAATCAAATTATTATATTTACATGTTCAAATAGAGAACAAGAAATATTAAATGAATTAAAAATTAAATATAATTTAGTTAATTTGTAAATTACATCTCTAGCATTGAAAATCATAAAAAAATCATGTATAATATAAATCATTCCAATTTTAGATAAAGGAGAAAATTAATGTTTCAAAAATTAGAAGACGTAGAAAAAAGGTATGAAGAACTAAATAAAAAGATAAGTGACCCAGAAATCATTGCAAAACAAAGCGAGTGGCAAAAACTAATGAAAGAACATGCAATGATAGTTGATGTTGCAGAAAAATATAAAGAATATAAAAAAGTAAAACAGGACTTAGAAGAAGCAAAAGCAATGCTAGATGATAAAGAACTAAAAGAATTAGCAGAAATAGAATATCAAGAAGCAAAAGAAAAATTACCAAAAATAGAAGAAGAACTTAAAATACTTCTTATACCAAAAGATCCAGATGATGATAAAAATATAATATGTGAAATAAGAGCAGGAGCTGGAGGAGAAGAAGCAGCTTTATTTGCAGGAACATTATTTAGAATGTACTCAATGTATTCTGAAACCAAACATTGGAAAATAGATGTACTTAATGAAAACGAGACAGGTCTTGGTGGATATAAAGAAATAACATTTATGATTACAGGAAAAGGTGCATACAGTAGATTAAAATTTGAAAGTGGTGTGCACAGAGTACAAAGAGTTCCAGATACAGAAAGTAGTGGAAGGATACATACATCTACTGCAACTGTTGCAGTTTTACCAGTTGTAGAAGATGTAGAAATAGAAATAAATCCTGCAGATATTAGAATGGAAGTATTTAGAGCATCAGGAGCAGGAGGACAACACGTCAATAAGACATCATCAGCAGTAAGATTAATACATGAGCCAACAGGAATTATTGCAGAGTGCCAAACTGAAAGGTCACAAGTACAAAACAGAGAATATGCTATGAGATTGTTAAAATCTAGAATATATGAGCAAGAAAAAGCAAAACAAGATGCAGAGCTTGCAAATGAAAGAAAGTCTCAAGTAGGAACAGGGGATAGAAGTGAAAAAATAAGAACATACAATTATCCTCAAGGAAGAATAACTGACCATAGAATAGGAATGAGCATATACCAAATAGAGAACTTCTTAAATGGTGATTTAGATGAAATGATTGACAATTTAATAGCAGCAGATAGAGCAGAAAAATTAAAGGGAGAAAATTAAAAAATATTTGTAAAAAAACAAATTTTCAGAAAAATAAAGGAAAATCAAGTAGCCCTAACGATACAAAAATATGGGGGCTACTTTTTGTTACAATTATATGTCGAAAATATTACAAAAATAAAACATTTCTATTGACTTTTAAAAAAAAATGTAATATTCTTATAGCATAAAATTTAAAATAAACGGAGGAGTTTGTCTTGGCCATAGGAGATATAATCGTAGGTATTGACATAGGCACATCTAAGGTAAATACAGTAGTTGGTGAAGTAAACAATTTCAATCAAGTTGAAATTATTGCTACAAGCGAAAGTAAATGCTTTGGAATGAAAAAGGCTAAAATTATAGATGAAGATGAAGTAGCATCAGCTATGCAAAAAACAATAGCAGAAGCAGAAGAACTAGCCAGCATAAAAATACATTCAGCATATGTTACAATACCAGGTAAATATGTAACAATTGTACAAAACAGTATTCTAAAAGAAGCAAAAGATAAATATGCAGGAATATCATCAAAAGATGTTACCTCCGCTATAATGCAAATAAAAGATATAGATATTCCAGATGATAAAGTATTAATAGATATAATAGCAAATGAGTTTTCTTTAGATAATGGAAGGATAGTAGATGATCCAGTAGGAAGTTTAAGCTCAAGCTTTACAGTAAAAGGACAAGTTCTTCTAGCAGACAAGGACTATGTAAAAAAATTAACAAGTATATTTAAGAAAAGCAGTATAGAAATAGATGGAATAGTCCCAAATGTTTTCGCAGAGAGAGGTCTTATATTAGACAATAATGAATTAAAAGACAATGTAATGATACTAGATATAGGAGCAGGAAATACTGATATAGGTGTATTTGAAGGAGATTCATTTAGATATACAAATACAATACCTCTTGGAGGAGATAATATAACATCTGATATAGCTTATGTATTTAATATTAGCGAAGATGAAGCAGATAGATTAAAAAAACAATACGGACTTGCATTAAAATCTTTTATAGATAATGATACAGATATAATTTTAAATACATACAAGGGTGAAGAAAGAACAAAAACTATCAAGAGCTCAGAATTAATAGAAGTTATTGAAGCAAGAATAGAAGAAATCTTCTCTTTAGTAAATAAAGATATATCAAATGAAGGAATAAAATCGAATATAAATAACGTAGTTCTAACAGGACAGGGAATAATAAATATAAGTAAAAGTGATGTTGCAGGAAAAATAACATTAAATATACCAGTAAAAATATCAACAGGAAGATTAATTAGTACAATAAAACCAAGTTATAGGTCAAGTTATGCACTGGTAAAATATGTTGCATCAAAACCATATGCAAAAACAGTTTCTAGTAGTATTGATGTAAAAACAGATGATAACTTTTTTAAAACAGTAGTAGGAAGAATCAAGGAATTCTTCTACTCATAAAAATAAGTATTTTGTATTATCAAAATACAATAAAAAGATTTTAATTTTTTAAATATATTATGGAATAATAATAGTGGTATAACATGCAAAATACTAACTTCAAAATTCCAAATTCAAGAATTAAGGAGGAGTAAGCAATATGATGGAAACAGAATATGAAGATAATAATAATTACATGATTGATGGAACAGCAACTATTAAAGTAATTGGTGTTGGAGGAGCAGGAAACAATGCTGTAAACAGAATGGTAGAGGCAGGTATAAAAAATGTTGAATTTATAGCAATTAACACAGATAGACAAGTACTTCAACTATCAAAAGCAAATACGAGGATTCAAATAGGAGAAAAACTTACAAGAGGATTAGGAGCAGGAGCTAATCCAGAAATCGGAATGCAAGCAGCAGAAGAAAGCAAAGCTGAAATAGCAGAAGCATTAAGAGGAGCAGACATGGTTTTTGTTACCGCTGGAATGGGTGGAGGAACAGGAACAGGTGCAGCTCCAATAGTAGCAGCAGCAGCAAAAGAACTTGGAATTTTAACAATAGGTGTTGTTACAAAACCATTTACTTTCGAAGGAAAGAAAAGATTAACACAAGCAGAAAAAGGAATTGCTAATTTAAAAAGCAATGTAGATACATTAGTTGTTATACCTAATGATAAATTATTACAAATTATAGATAGAAGAACATCAATTATTGAAGCATTTAAAATGGCTGATGATGTTTTAAGACAAGGTGTGCAAGGTATATCAGATTTAATCTCAATACCTGGATTAATCAACTTAGACTTTGCAGATGTTAAATCTGTAATGTTAAACACAGGAATGGCTCACATGGGAATAGGTAGAGCAAGTGGAGAAAACAGAGCAGAAGATGCTGCAAAACAAGCAGTTCAAAGTCCTTTATTAGAAACATCTATTGAAGGTGCAAGAGGAGTAATTATCAATGTAACAGGTGGTAATGAACTAGGATTACAAGAAGCAAATACAGCAGCAGAACTTATCCAAAGAAGTGTAGATCCAGAAGCTAACATCATATTTGGTGTTGTTACTGATGAAACATTAGGAGATGAAATTACAATTACAGTTATAGCAACAGGATTTGAAAAAAATGATGCACCAATTTCTAGTATAGGTGTAGAAAACTTAGTAACAAATACATGGAATAAAAAAATAAATTCTATACCAACACCTTCAGAAAATAAAGATTCACAAGGTGACTTAGATATTCCTTCTTTCTTAAGAAAAAAAGGAAATAAATAAAAATTTAAATAGGATAAAATAAAAGTCGATTTTTCCTATACAATAAAAATAAAAAGATAAATGAAAAAGAAATAATCTAATTTAGTAGATTATTTCTTTTTTTCGCACTCAAGATGCGACACATTATTCATACAAGCAGTAGTAAAATATATTTTACCAACAAACAAAGAGGTGACCTATTGACAATATATATAGATATAATTTTCCTAGAAAATTTATTTATGAATTATATTATTTTATTTGCAACTGGAACCATAATTAAAGCACCAATAAAAATAATAAGAACATTTATATCAAGTGTACTTGGAAGCATTTATGCAATTATTTCATACATGTCAATATTAGAGATATATTCAAACGTAATTTTAAAAATAATTTTATCTATAGGAATGGTGTATATAGCATTTGACAGTAAAAGTTTAAAACAAATATTTAAGCAATTAATAATATTTTATCTAACATCATTCACATTTGGGGGAGTAGCATTTGCCTTTTTATATTTCATAAGCCCACAACACATAATAATGGATAAGCGGAGTATTAATAGGAACATATCCGATAAAGATAATTTTAATTGCTGGAATTGTAGGCTTTATCATAATTACAACATCATTTAAAAATATAAAAGGAAAGCTAAGTAAAAATGATTTGCATTGTAATATTAAAGTAAATATAGGTTCTAAATATACATATATTAATGCAATTATAGACACAGGAAACTTCTTAAGAGATCCAATTTCAAAAATTCCAGTAATAGTAGTAGAAAAGAGTGCCCTTATAAACATTGTTCCTAATTACATATTAGATAATTTAGACAAAATTATAAACGGAGAAGATATTAATTTAAAAGAATATACATCTAAAGTAAGGATAATTCCATTCACTTCATTAGGTAAAGAAAATGGAATATTACTAGGCATAAAAGCAGACAATGTAATAATCAATCAAGACGAAAATGATATAAGTGTAAATGATGTAATAATAGGAATATATAACGGTCATTTAAGTAAAAGCGGAAAGTATAAAGCATTAATAGGATTAGATTTAATAGAAAGAGATACGAATATAAAAAATGAAACAACAGTAATTGGCTAATTGTTAAAAATAGAAGGCGCCGAAGGTAATATAAATTTTAGAGGAGGTACAAAATGAATATATTAGAGTTATTAAAATCTAAAATTAATACGATATATGTAAAATACTTAAATAATGAGGAAATAGAAACCATTGCTATACACTATATAGGAGGAAGCCAAACCCTGCCACCTCCACTAGAAGCAAAGGAAGAAGAAGAATTATTAGAAAAACTTGCAAATCATGATTTAGAAGCAAGGCAAACATTAGTTGAAAGAAATTTAAGATTAGTGGTTTATATAGCAAAAAAATTTGAAAATACCGGTGTTGGAATAGAAGACTTAGTTTCAATAGGAACAATTGGACTTATGAAAGCAATAAATACTTTCAACACAGGTAAAAATATTAAACTTGCAACTTATGCCTCAAGATGCATTGAAAATGAAATACTTATGTATTTAAGAAGAAGTAATAGAATAAAAGGCGAAATATCAATAGATGAGCCATTAAATCAAGACGGAGATGGAAATGAATTACTCCTATCAGATATACTTGGTACAGAACCTGACGTAACCTCCAGAGCTATAGAAGATGAGGTGGATAAAGTATTATTAAAAGCATCAATAGAAAAATTAAGTAACAGAGAAAAAAATATAATGGAACTTAGATTTGGATTTATTAATGGAACAGAAAAAACTCAAAAAGAAGTAGCAGATATGCTTCGGAATATCACAAAGTTATATATCAAGGTTAGAAAAGAAAATAATGAACAAAATGAAAAAAGACATTTTAAGCAAAACTGGATAAGGAAAAAATTAGTCAAAATACTGACTAATTTCTTCTAATCCGTTAAAATTTACTTGTCTTAAAACTTCATAAGCAAGTATTGCAACAGA
>CANQZZ010000030.1 GCA_947628465.1 uncultured Clostridia bacterium | reverse complement strand
AGTATATTTTCTTCTTTTTGCCTCATAACAATTTTATCTTCTTCATCAATGTGGTCATACCCCATTAGATGATAAAAACCGTGTACTGTCATATATGCTAATTCTCTTTCAAAGCTATGTCCATATTCTTCGGCCTGTTCTTTTACTCTTTGAATTGAAATAACAATATCTCCTAAAACATCTTCATTAAAGATTTTTATATTTTCTAGTTCTTCTTTTTCAAACATTGGAAAAGAAAGTACATCTGTTTCTTTATCGATATTTCTATATTCTTTATTCATTTTTCTGATATTACTAGGATTTGTAAGGACTATATTTACATATAAATTCTTGTTTTTTAAGTTTTCTTCCTCAAAACAAGTATCTAATACTTTTGTAATTATTTCTGTATAGTCTTCATTTTCTTGTATATCTAAAAAATTTATTTCAGCTACATTCATCTTATACCTCTTATGCTATTTTTTTGTAACTTCCTATTGTTGTTTTATAACTATTTTTGATTTGTCTTATTGCTCCTAGTTCAACTAATCTTTGTCTTATTTCTTTTATGATATCAGAATATCTTTTTTTACTGTTATTTAGTTTTTTCAAATCATTTTTTAAGAATAATATTTCTTTTTGTTTTGCTTGTTCTTTTTTGTCTTCTATTTTCTTTATTTCATTATATTTATTCCAAAATGTTTTGTACTCGTCTCTTTCTTCTGGCTTGTCCCAATATACTTTTGTTGATAATAATTTAATATTGTAATCTTCTATTAATTCTATTAATAATTCAAAAGTTCTGTCTTTTCTAGGTTTACTGTTTGTTTTTACAAGTAAATTTCTAGTATCTTTTATTAGTTTTATATAGCATTGTTCTGCTGCTATTAAAGGAAGACTATGTGTAAATAAATATCTACTAATTCCTAATAGAATCATTTTTCTTCTAATTTTGTCTCTATCATCTAGTTTACCAACTAATAAACTTTCATATTTTCCATAATCATCTACAAGATTTTTATATTCGTCTTTATCGTCTATTCTTAGTTTAATAGGTAAAATTTCAGAAATATATTCCTCTAACGTAGTAAATATTTTGTCATATATAGTATCTTGTGAATCAATTTTTGCGCTAGTTTTATCTGCTAATTGAATTGAATAATTTTTCAATAGTCCCTTATATAAAGAATCCATTTTTGATACATAAAATTTATTATATTTTTCTATTATTGTGTCTTTTTTCAAATTTGATACTGCTTCATAATCCACTTTTAGTAAGTATTCTTGTTTTCTATATTTGTACTCTAAATATTGATTTTCTTTTAAGCTAACTATTAAATAATATTTGCTTAAGGCTTCTCTTTCAAAATCTGATGCTGTTCCGTTTTTAACTTTTTTATAAACAGAATCCATTATATATTTATCTATTGCTTCTAAGTATAAACTGTATATATCTTCATATTTTTTAAGTAATGTTTCTTTTTTATCAACATCGTCAGTTTCTATTGCTGTAATATAATTATAATATGCTTTTATCAGATTGTTTCTTTTTATTGAAATCATTATACTATTTATACCTACTTTTGTTGGTATAAGTATTTTTGTAATAGTGCTAGTTATCTTTGAAAAAAATGTTTTATTCGTATCTAAAACTCTTAAGCCTTTTTGCTCCATAATATCACCTCTTAAAATATAATTTTTTCTTTAATACCTATTTTTTCAAGCACTTCATATATGACTTCAACTTCTATATACTCATCATTTGGATATACATTGACTTGCTTATTTATAATGTTATCTTTATTTTCTATTTCTTGGTTTAAAGAGTTTTCTAATTCTTCTGTTGCAATCGCTGTAAGTTCTTCTTCCGTATATGTTTTTTGTTGCTTTTCGTATTCATAATTAGTCGTTTTTATAATTTCAACTGGTAAATAGAAGTTTGAAAATAGCATTAATTTTTTATTACTACATATTGTATCATAATTTTTAAATTTTGAAAGGGTTTTATAGAAATTTATTTTAAAATTTTTTATATTCAATGTATACTTTTGTTCCGTAGCACCTGTGGGTACTTGTATTTCTTGATTAAAATAATATTTTTTCTTTTTTGAATACCATACTTTTGCTTCAATATCAGCAGAAGCATTCATATATCTAATTCCAGTATATTTTCCTTCCATATATCCATAAACAAGAACATCGCCTTCTTTTACAATGTTCCCTATGCTTACCGCTGCTGTTCCATTTTGTACACTTATTTTTGTTATGCATCCATTTTTGTTAGATACTATGTTGCAATAATCATTTTCATCTAAAATTTCAGGGACTTTATCTGCTTCTTTTATTTCTACAATTGCATTTGTTCCTTTCATATTTATTCCTATCCATGCAATGTCATCTCTTTGCAACCTTATTTTATTTATAATTGATTCGGTATCTATGTTGTTTTTATTTATTCCTATTTTAAATCCATTTTGATTAAGTACTTCTAATATTTCCTCACCATTTATTTTTTCATTTCCTTTAATTTCTATATTCCATATAAAGTTTGATGAAATTATCAATGTTGTAATTATTAATAGGAAAAATGCTAAGAAAATTTTTCTTTTCCTGTATTTATTGAGTAAAAACGGAAGTCCTCTTTTCTTTTCAATTTTCACTTTTGACTTTGTTTTTTTTGCAATTTCTTTTATTCTTCTATAATCATTGATTCCTAAATTGGCATATAATATTGTAGATTTTTTTCTTTTGATATTCCATAAAAGGATCTTTTTACTAATGCATATATTTATAAATCTTTCTAAATAATAACTTTCTACCTTTATATTAACATATCCTGTTATGTACTTTATCCAAATTAATAAAAACAATTTGCTTCCCCCTAAAATAGCTTAGTTATCTTCGTCTAGAATTCTATCAATATCAAAACTTTCTATTGTTCCTTTAACAAGAATGTCATCTTCAGTTACTTGCTCTAAACTTAGATTAAAACCGTTTATATTTATAATTCCTATTTCAGTACTTATTTTTATATAAAATTCTTCATATTCTAAAATTCCTTTATAGTTTTCTATTAGCATTTCATCAAAGCCAATTATTGTTATTTTTGGTTCTCCATTTGATAGTTCTCTTGGAACTTCTAAAACCTTATTTATTTTATTTGTTATTCTCTTGTTTTTCACTTTTTTAGCACCTTCCTAATTAAATTTATGATTTGCCCGAAAGCGCACATCGTCTTAAGTCCCCCAATGTGCAAAATTTATCTTTTAAATTCATCTAATGATTTAAATTCATATCCCATTTCTTTTATTTCCTTTATGCAACTGTCTAATATGTTTGAATTATCTACTGAATTTGCATGTAATAATATTACTGCTCCATTATGAATATTTGACATAACTTTATCTTTTCCATATGATTCTCTTCCTTGTTTATTTTCATCCCAATCATCATAAGCTAAGCTCCACATTGTTGTTGTGTAGCCTAAACTATTTATTACACTTAATGACCTCTCGCTAAATTCACCCATTGGTGGTCTTATATATTTCATTTCATAATTGAATTTTTCATAGACTGCTGTATGCAGATTCATCATTTCTTCTTTTATCTTTTCATCATTTAAATCTGGCATACTTTTATGATTAACCGTATGGTTTCCTACAATATGTCCTTCATTAATCATTCTTTCTACTAATTCAGATTGTGTGTTTAAATAATGTCCTGTTATAAAGAATGCTGCTTTTACATTATTTTCTTTTAGAATATCTAGTAATTTAGATGTATATCCTGCTTCATACCCTTCATCAAAAGTCAAATATACATATTTATCTTCATTGTTTCCCATTGCAATTCCATTATATGAATCTAATATTTTTTTATTATTGCTTCCTAAATCTGGTTGTTCATGGTTATCGTTTCTTTTTATTCCCCAACCTATTTTTTTATTAGATAATACTCCACTAGAACTTGTTGTAATAGTTTTTTCATTTAATTTATTGTTAAATGTCATAATACTAAAAGTAAAAATGCAAACTATTACCCCTAATAATATGTAAATAATTTTATGTGTTTTCATTGTAATCCCCCTTATTTTTATATATATGTAAAAAATTACCTATAAATTTCATTTTTCTATTTTTATTCTTTTTTTATTGACAATATTTTCATTTTGCATTATATTTATTATATTCTGGAAAATTAAGGAATTTTTTATACTTTAAATAATAATTGTTCTCATTATTATATATTTAAATTATATTACAGGTAGGTGACATATATGTTAAATTTTGTTATATGTGATGATAACCTTGCTGTATTAAACCGCCTTGCGAAAATGCTAGAATCTATTTTTATTAATAACAATATTGATGCCGAAATTGGCTTGAAAACAACAAGTGCCTCAAATGTTATTGATTATCTTAAGGATAACAAAGTAGATGTTTTAATTCTAGATATTAATTTAAATTCTGAAATAACTGGTTGCGATATAGCAGATATGGTTAGAAAGAAAAATAAGGATGTTTATATAATTTTTAGTACTGGACATCTAGAATACGCTCTTATCGCTTATAAATATAAAACTTTTGATTATTTACCAAAACCAATTGTAGAAGAAAGGTTGCAAGAAACCATTTTACGATTAATGGATGATATTAAACTCACTCCATCAAAATTTATAAAATTAAATAATAACAAAACTATAATTAATCAAGATGAAATTAATTATATTAAAAAAGATGGTATGAAAC
This sequence comes from uncultured Clostridia bacterium, assembly GCA_947628465.1. Next base: position 9,585 of record CANQZZ010000030.1, on the reverse strand, counting down.
TTGTATTTTGTACAAATAATCGAACTTATGAAACATATAGTTCTTTTAATAAGATTAAGAATAGTCTGCCTGAAAACTTTGTAAGATGTCATAAGTCATATATTGTAAATGTACAAAATATATCAGATATAAATTCTAATAAAAATACGATTTTATTTTCACCAAATAGTTCTTGTTCTATTGGTGCTAAATATAAAAATGAAATAATGGAGGTTTTAAAAAATGGAAATTTTACAAACAATTTGGACAGCTTTAACAACGGAAAATGAAATTTTAATAAAGTATGCTTCTATCCCTATGACTTTAATAGAAGTATATATTTCTATGCTTCTTTTTACAACAATATTAAACATTAAGTATTCTAAAAAGCAAGGCTTGTACTATGTGTTAGGATTCTCCTCTATTGCTATAATATCATTATTGTTTATTCCAACACCTTATAATACTTTTGTTAATGTTATTGCTTCCCCTATATTAGTTTACTTTATATTTAAGACAAGCATCTTAAAATCAATAATCTCTGAAGTAATCCCGTATATTGTATCTGTTATACTAATTTCTTTTTTAACTAATATTTATACTATCATTTTTAAGATAAATTCATCATGTATAATAACTATACCTATACATCGTTTCGGATATTCTATTTCTCAATATGTATTTATGTACATTTTTTACATCTTTTGTAAGAAGTTTGATTTTAATATTGCTATAAAACATAATTTTGAATCGAAAAATCGTATTATGCTATTACTTAACTTCTTTGTGGGTATTATTGCATTAGCTATTCAATCTTATATAACTACAAAATATTCTAGTATACTTCCTTATGAAGTACAGTCTTCTGCTATTTTTATACTTTTGATTTATTTTATTATTTCTATTCTTAGTCTTTGTAGAACTAATAAATTAGAAATCACTACAGAAAACTTGGAACAAGAAAAATTATATAACAAAACTATAACTCTTCTTTATGATAGCATAAGAAGTTATAGACATGACTTTAATAATAAAGTTCAAGCAATGGGTGGTTATATATATACTGATAATATGGAAGGTCTAAAAGAATTTTATACTGGTTTATTAGATGACTGCCAAAAAGCTAATAATTTAGCAATATTAAACCCAGAACTTATTAATAATCCCGCTATATACAGCTTGCTTACTTCTAAATATTATCAAGCTAGCGAACTTGATATATCAATGAATTTTGAAATATTTTTAGATTTGCAAACATTAAATATTAGAATCTATGATTTAATCACTATCCTTGGCATACTTTTAGATAATGCAATTGAGGCAAGTCAAAAATGTGATGAGAAAACTATTAATGTAATTATTCGCAAAGATAATAAAGTAAATAGACAATTATTCATTATTGAAAACACTTATACAAATAAAGATGTTGATACTGATAGAATTTTTGAAAAAGGTTATACATCTAAAACAGATGATAATAGTAAAGACCATGGATTAGGATTATGGGAAGTTCGTAAAATCTTAAAGAAAAATAATAATTTAAATTTATTCACAACTAAAGATAATAAATTCTTTAAGCAACAATTAGAAATATATTTTTAAATAACTATAAAAAGAGAAGCTACTGTCGAATTAGCTTCTCTCTTTATATGAAATCAACATTTATTTATAATTAGTCTTTTTTAACTAAAGATGCTGGCATTTTTGGTTGATGGAAAGCAACCCAAACAAAGCATGCTGTATTTGTAGATTTTGCATATTTTTCTGCAACTTTTGCTAATAATTTTAACATGATTATCCCCCCTTTTCTACACAAAGTTTTAATCTTAACTTTCAATTATCTTTTGTAGTTTCACTTTGTTTAATCTATATGTAATTTTAAGTTAAGCCATATTATTTTGTTCTTTTAGATATTCTTCATATCCATATTTGCTTTTCGTTAATTTATATATTAAACGAGTAATTGATATAGTTTGTATTAATACTCCAAATATTAATAAATTAGATATAATATTATTTTTTACTATTATTGCAATTACTAAAGTTAATGACATTGTTATGTATGATAATATTTTCTTTCTTTTTCTATCTTTTTTTCTAAGTATTGGTACAGCTTCTGTATCTGCAGGAGCATAAAGTTTTATCATAATCATACTAAAAAACCATGTAAATGTTATAAGTAAATATTTAATTATTGGTTGCATTACAATATATTTACTTAAAAGAGCATTTCCTACATAAAATAGGCTTGTACCTACTATACACCCAAGATGTGTTTTTAAATGTACTCCTCCTGAAAAAGTTTTATATGGCATTATAAAAAGTAATGCTAATAGCGAAAGTTTCAAAACTCCACATACATAAGCAATTGCAAGTAATATAAATGTTTTTGGTATTTCTCCCATAACTAATTGAAGTCCATAATTTATAACTTCTGCTCTTTCATCGTCAACATCTGGCATTTTATTTTGAATTTTTTTAGTTATATTGTTACATATCTTTTCTATCAAATAAAATCACCTCTTGTTTTCTTTAAAGTGATTTTATTATTAATTTGTCTATCAGTTAAAAATTTTTTTGCAAACGTAAAAAAATCATATATGAATTTTTTTGATTTTATTTTCATATATGATTTTTATAATTTTATAAAATTAACATAAATTGTTTCTTGTTATAATTAACCATCTAATTTAATATGTGCAAGAATTGGGACAAAATGTCCCAAAGAGAAACGTCCCCTTTGGGACATTATTCCCATCTTCCATAAATACCACATGGAAGTACTAAATTAGAGTTTTTCATCGGAAGGCCTATTTCTCCTGATGAAATTTTTCCTTTATATTGTTTTAAGTTTAGCTTTAATAAATTACTTAATACTTCTGCTGATATTCCTGTTGTATATGAATTTATTAAAAAGAATAGGGGTTTTTCGCTTAATACTTTTGTGCAAAGGTTTATTAAGTCTGAAATGTTGTTTTCAAATTGCCATACCTCTCCTGATGCTCCTCTTCCATAAGATGGAGGATCCATTATTATTGCATCATATTTATTGCCTCTTCTTATTTCTCTATTTACAAATTTTATTACATCATCTACTATGTATCTAATTGGTTTATCTTGAAGTTTTGATGATATAACATTTTCTTTTGCCCATGACACCATACCTTTAGAACTATCTACATGGCAAACTGATGCTCCTGCATAAAGGCATGCTACTGATGCTCCACCTGTATATGCAAAAAGGTTTAATACTTTTATTGGTCTCTTTGCATTTTTTATTTTATTAATCATCCAATCCCAATTTACAGCTTGTTCTGGGAAAAGGCCAGTATGTTTAAATCCCATTGGCTTTATATTAAATGTAAGGTCTTTATATTTAACTTGCCAGCTATCAGGTAATTTAGATTTGTAATCCCAGCCTCCACCACCTTTGTTGCTTCTTTTATATATAGCATTTACTTTTTCCCATTCCTTTGGAAAAGATTTATCTTTCCAAATTATTTGTGGGTCTGGTCTTACTAATTTTATATTATTCCATCTTTCTAGTTTTTCACCATTTGCCATGTCTATTATTTCGTAATCTTTCCAATCTTTTGCTACAATCATTTTTTCTTTTACCTTTCTTAATTTTATAAACTGTCTAATACTCTAAAAAAGTTATATATTAATAGTATATTAGATATACTTAATAAACTAAATAATATTATAAGCATTGTTAGTGCTTTGTTTCTGCTAATTAATGACTTTAGTTTACTTGTTTTCTTCTCCTTTTCTTTTTTTGATACCTCTTCATATCTGTTATCCCAAAATTCATCTTTTGTAATATCAATCATATTTTTCCACTCCTTGTCCTTTTTTACTTTCTAAAATTATATTCAAGGAGTATGATAAATATTACTATTTTCGTAAGACTTCATTCTTGATTTTTCTTGCTAATTCTTCTGTTATTCCTTTAACTTCTGAAATTTCTAAAATATCAGCCTTTTTTATCCCTTCTATGCTACCAAATTTTTTAAGAAGAGCTTGTTTTCTTTTTTCTCCAATACCGTTTATTTTATCTAATTCGGATTTAGTTGTATCTTTATCTCTTAATTTTCTATTATATTCTATTGCTATTCTATGAACTTCATCCTGCATGCTAGTTATAAAGTTCATTAGATTGTCATCTAACTCAATTTCATTTTTATTATCGTCAATTAATTTTTTTGTACTATGTTTATCATCTTTTACCATTCCAAAGACGCTAATATTTACATTGTATTGTTTAATAGCCCTTTGAATTGCTCGTATTTGTGTAATACCACCATCTGCAAAAATAACGTCTGGCAAAGTTCCAAATGCTCCTTTTGGATTTTCTACTGAATGTTTAAGCCTTCTTGTTACAACTTCTTCCATACATTTGGGGTCATCTTGTGTAAATACTGTTTTTATTTTAAATCTTCTTGCTAAGTTTCTTTTAATAACTCCGGTCTTTTGCAACACACATGCCCGCAACCATGTATTCTCCTGCCATATTAGATATATCAAAACATTCAATTTTTCTTGGCATATTTTCAAGTTTTAATACTTCTTTTAAGTTTAAAACAATATCTTCTTTTTCTTTTGTTTTATTATTTAATGCTATTTTTGCATTTTTATTTGCCATTTCTATAAGTCTTAGTTTTTCGCCTTTTTGAGGTGTTCTAAATTCTATTTTTCTGTTTGCTTTATCAGATAAAAGTTTTTGTATTAAATTTATGTCTTCAATTTCTTCTGGAAGCATTATTTTACTAGGTAAATCTAATTTATTTATATAATACTGCTTTATAAATTCTGATAGAGTTTCGTTTTCCGTTAATCCATCTGAGTTTTCAAAGAAATAATGCTCTCTTCCTATCATTTTGCTGTTTCGTACAAAAAATATTTCTATGCAAATAGATAATTCATTTTTTGCTATTCCTATTACATCTATTGCTTTTTCATTAATATTAGATACTTTTTGTTTTTCTGAAATTCTCTCTATCGCTATTTTTTTATCCCTTAATGCAGCTGCTTTTTCATATTCCTGATTATCTGATAATTCTTTAATTTCTTCATCTAACCTACTTACAATTTCTTTTGTCTTTCCTTCTAAAAACATTATAACTTGATCTATTAATTTTCTGTAATCTTCTTTACTAATATATCCCATGCATGGTGCTAAACATTTTTTTATATGATAATTTAAGCATGCTCTTTGTCTGCTTTTAAAATTTCTGCATTGTCTTATTTGAAAACGTTGTTTTATAAAGTCAAGCATTTCCTTTGCTGCTCCTGAATTTGCATAGGGTCCAAAATATTTTGCACCATCATTTAAATATTTTCTCGTTATAAATACGTTTGGATAATCTGATTTAACATCTATTTTTATGTATGGATATGTTTTGTCATCTTTTAAAAGCACGTTAAATTTAGGCATATTCTTTTTTATGAGATTGCACTCTAAAATCAATGCCTCTGCTTCATTATCTGTAACAATATACTCAAAATGGTCTATTAGAGAAACCATTTTTTCAATTCTTGCAGTTTTATTTGTTTTTCTAAAATATTGCCTTACTCTATTTTTTAATACAACAGCTTTCCCTATGTATAAAATATTGTCATTTTTATCTCTCATTATATAAACCCCAGGTTTATCTGGAAGTTTTTTAAGTTCCTCATTTATATTAAACATATTATCCTCTTTTTTAGGGAAAAAGGGGCCAGGCCCCTTTTTCCCTATTTTTTATTCTATGTATCCTACATAAGGTAAATTTCTATATTTTTCATCAAAGTCTAAGCCGTATCCAACTACGAATTTATCTGGTATTTGGAATCCAGTATAATCAACTTTTACATATACTGTTCTTCTATCTGGCTTGTCCAATAATGCACATAATTTTACTGAATTTGGTCGTTTCATTTTTAAATATTCTATTAGATATGAAAGAGTTCTTCCTGTATCAATAATGTCTTCTATAACTATTACATCTTTACCTTTAATACTATCTTTTAAGTCTAATTTCATTTTGATTTCTCCAGAACTTTCTGTTCCGTCATTATAACTAGATACTCTTATAAATTCTAGTTTTACATCTCCTTTTATTCTTTTTGCTAGTTCTACTGTAAAAAATACTGAACCTTTTAAAATACAAATAAGTGTAATTTCTTTGCCCTTGTATTCTCCTTCTATTTGTTTTGCTATTTCATTAATTCTGTTTTGCAATTTTTCTTCGTCAATTAGTGTTTTTATTTCGCCCATAAATACAACCCCTTACTTTTAAATTACTTACTATATTATACTGCTTATATCGTATTTTTTCAAGGTTATAATAAAAGTAGTTTGAAAATCACAAGGAATACTGCTCCAGGTATTCCGAGTATTCCGTACAAATATTGATGTAATGACATTTAATCCAACATGGAAGTTAAAAGATGCTCCTATCCAATTTATTAAGAATATTAATGCTCCCCCTAAAATTGAATTAAAAACTAGTTTTATTATTAATTTTATTGGTAAAATACACATTTTGCCAAACAAGATAATTGCCATTATACAGCCTAAAAAAATAATTATAGTATTAGTATTTCCCATAGCTTATCCTCCTACTTTACTAATACTATAATTATGCTTGTTTTTTCTTAATATTCATAATTAAATAGCAGTTGTTTTTTCTATTCCTAGTTGCAAATTATTAATCATATCAATTTGTATTTCTTTTGATTTTACTTGTTTTATTAAATAGTCTAATTTTGCTTTGTTTGCTTTTATTTGATATGCATAATAATCAACTAATTCATCTTCTGCTGTTTCAAAATTTTTATTTGCTATAAATAGTTCTCTTTTTGTATCGATTACTGATTTTAAGAGTTCTATTTCATTTTTTATATTCTTTTCTTTTATACGATGTTGCATAAATTATTCTCCTTTAACACTATAATATTTGTAGTATATTCCATTTGAAGAATAATTATGTAGCTTTGTAAAAATATTTTAAATTATTTATATAATTCTTCTGCATCAAATCCTTTTATATTTTCAATACATTCATTTATAAAATATTGGTCTGTTTGACCTGCTATATAATCTATTAAGCATCTTTTTATGTCTGTCATGCTATCTTTTTCTTGTATAAAATCATATAGATTTTTCTCTTGAATTGAAAGATTATTCTTTCTCTTATCTAATTCATCTATTTTTTCTAAATAACAATAATATAACTCATTAAAAAGTTTTTCTACTATATCCTGATTTTTATTTGCTTCTTCTGATGCATATATATTTTTAAAATTCCATTCTTTTAATTTCATTAATGCATCAAATACTTTAGGTGAAAAAGTTAAATATGGCTTTTCAAAACTATTTATTATTACATCTTTAATTAATGTATCTACTATATTCGAATTATTATCTCCTAACACATTTGTTATATCTTTTGGAAGGTCTTCTCTCTTTATTATTCCTATTTTTATTGAATCTTCTATATCTCTTCCGACATAAGCTATTATATCTGATAATCTAACTACACATGCTTCTAATGTCATTGGAATTATTTTTTTGCTATATCCTTCTTCATAAAATACATTGCTTAAATCGTTTTCACAATCTCTGATTGTTTTATTATTATCATATCTATATTTGTTTACAAGGATTTCTCCATTATGTGCAAGTATTCCATCTAATGTTTGCAAGCTTATATTTAAGTTTTCTAAATTCTTTAATACTCTAACACTTTGTGCATTGTGACAAAAGTATCCAATATTTTCTTTTATACATATATTATTTAGATATTTTTCTCCCTTATGCCCAAATGGGCTATGGCCAATATCATGCCCAAGTGCAATTGCTTCAATTAAATCTTCATTTAATTTAAGACTCCTTCCAATAGTTCTTGCAATTTTTGAAACTAGCTGAACATGAAGAACTCTATGTGTAATATGGTCATTTTTTGTGAATGAGAAAACTTGTGTTTTATCTATATATCTAGTATATCCTAATGAATGAATAATTCTATCTATATCTCTAAAAAATATTGGTCTTATATCTTCTTTATCTCCTGTATCCTCTCTTAGTAAAATAGCATCTTTAGATTTACATGCATATTCAGATAATATATTTTCATTTAATAGCATATTTTCCTTTGCCTTTTTTAATATTTCCATATTTATACACTCCTCTATTTAGCATTATATTAGAATTTTTCATTATTGTAAAGAAAAATGCTTGCATTTTTTATTTTTCCATGTTACAATAGAAAAAGTGAATTTTATTTTGACTTTGAGGAGGTGCAAACATATGCCAAATATCAAATCTGCAATTAAAAGAGTTGATGTTATTGAAAAGAAAACATTAAGAAATAATATGATTAAATCTGAATATAAAACAGCTACAAAAAAATTCGAAGCAGCTGTACTTGATGGGAACAAAGAAAATGCTGAAAAACTTTTAAAAGAAGCTGTTAAAAAAATTGATGGTGCTTGTTCTAAAGGTGTTATCAAAAAGAATACAGCATCTAGAAAAAAATCTAATTTAGCAAAAAAATTAAATACATTAGCATAAAAGATTAAACACAATAGCATAAATTAATTTTAGAAAACAAATCTTATAAGATTTGTTTTTTTGTTGTACAAAAATATGGCTTTGTTATACTTTTCTTCTCGCCGATTTGAGTTTTCGAATGTTCCAATAATTACCTTTGATTTTATATTTTGAATATGTTAACATAATTTTAAGAGGTTTATTATTGGAGGTACTTGTATGATTAATAAATTTATAGATAATGTTAAAAACATTGAAAAAGATATATTAAAGATAATGAATTATGGAATTAAACTTTCTTTGTTAATTTGTATATTATCATCTATTGTTTCTATATTGTACATATTAAATCCTATATCTCACATATTATATGATTCAGGAATTATTTTATTTAAAACTGGATTAACATTTGGAATAATGTTTTTTGTATGTGCTTTTGCTATGGATAAAATTAAGAAACAAATAGTTTAAATCTAAGATTAAAAAGACTAAATCTAGTCCGTCCAAAAAAGAAATAGGGAAAAAGGGGCCAGGCCCCTTTTTCCCTATTTTTTTAATTCTTCTAAGAACATTTTGTTTAGCATTTGAGGATTTGCTTTTCCTTTTGTTTCTTTCATTGCTTGACCTACTAAGAATCCTAATGCTCTATCTTTTCCTGCTTTGAAGTCTGCAATTGATTGTGGATTTGCTTCTAATATTTTTAATACAACTTCTTTTATTGCACCTTCATCTGATATTTGTATCCATCCTTTTTCCTCGATTATTTTTTGTGGTTCTCTTGGATTTGCAAACATTTCCTGCAATACTTTTTTAGCAATACTTGAACTAATAGTTCCTTTATCTACTAATACTACTAAACTTCCAAGCTGCTCTGCTGTAAATGGTATATCTTTTGCTTCTAATTCTTGAGAATTTAGATATCCTATAATATCTGTCATTATCATATTACTTACAGTTTTTGGATTTTTGCATATATTATTTGCCTTTTCAAACATATCAGAAATAGCTTTTTCTTGAGTTAATACATTTGCATCATATTCAGGAAGATTAAATTCCTTAACATATCTTTC
>CANQZZ010000029.1 GCA_947628465.1 uncultured Clostridia bacterium | reverse complement strand
TCAGATATGGAATACCATATTGGTACAATGATAGAAATACCAAGAGCAGCCCTAACAGCTGATGAAATAGCTGAAGAAGCAGAATTCTTCTCTTTCGGAACAAATGACTTAACACAAATGACATTTGGTTTCTCAAGAGATGATGCTGGTAAATTCTTAGATGCTTACTACAAAGCAAAAATCTATGAATCAGACCCATTTGCTAAACTTGACCAAAATGGTGTTGGTAAATTAGTAAAAATGGCAGCTGAAAAAGGAAGAGCAACAAGACCAAACATTAAACTTGGTATCTGTGGAGAACATGGTGGAGAGCCATCAAGTGTTGAATTCTGCCACAATGTAGGATTAAACTATGTATCTTGCTCACCATTTAGAGTTCCAATAGCAAGACTAGCAGCAGCTCAAGCAGCATTAAAAAGCAAATAAAAATAATTGCAACAAATAAAAAAATTTGGAAGAGAAATAGTCTCTTCCAAATTTTTTGCCTCACATGTCCCAAAGGGGACGTTTCTTTTTGGGACAAAATGTCCCAGAAAGAAACGTCCCTTTTGGGACATGCTTATTTATCATACAATCCCTTCTCATATAAATCATCAATAAAAACATCTTTTTCTCTAGAGCCATCTAGGAACCCAATTGTTGCAATATCATCATGCACCTCTTGTATCCATATAGGCTTTTCATTATAGTAAACTTCATTTAAGTGTCTATGATTTAAAATTTCATTTACTCTTTGTCTATTCATTATAATTCCCCCTCTAAATTTTTATTCTATTTATTACAATTATATCCACAAAAGTTAAAAAAATACTTGATAATATAATTCTAAAATAATATAATAATTATGGTAAAAAATACGAATGAGGAGGAAATAATCATGAAAAAAATATATAGTAATGTTATAAAAAGTTTAAAAAATGCAAAAAATAAGATATTACAGAATAAAAAAATATTGTTATTTATCTTATTAGTAATTATTGTTATAATATTAGGAATAGTAATAATAGCAAATAAAGAAGATATAGGAAATACAAGCGGAAATTTAAATAATTCAGGATTTTCAGCTGCAAAAAAGCGGATGGGTTTACTATTTAGGTCTAAAAGACAGTAACTCAGATGGAATTTACAAAGCTAAACTAAATGGTGATAAAGTAGAAAAAGTAAATTCTGATTATGGACTTTACTTAAATAAGTTAGGAAATTATCTATATTATTTAGATAGAACATCTGATAGTTATAACATTGTAAAGATAAAGACAAGTGGAAAAAATCAAGATAAAGAAACAATAGTAGAAGATGTTGATGCAAATAAAATATCAATTGTAGATAATTGGATATACTATTTTAAAGATTCTGAGTTTTATAGAGTTAAAACAAATGGTAAAAATAAGCAAATATTATCAAATAGATTAATGAATAATTATGAAGTTATAGGAAAGTGGATATATTTTTCTTATACTAACAACGGAAAAAGTATAATTTCAAAGGTGAAAGTAAATGGAGAAAGTTTTACTAAAATAGATGATGATGCCTCAAATCTATTTTATATAAAGAATAACACTATTTATTATATTTATAAAAATCAAGAAGGTAGTTACGAGTTTTATAAAATAAAAACAAATGGAAAAGATAAAGAAAAAATAGCAGATTTAACAGGAGAAATACAATTAGACAGTATTAACTTTGATGGAAATAGCTTATACTACGTAAAGAAGGATGAAAATGATATTATAAATATATATAATATTAAATTAAATGGGGAAGGCGAAAGAGAAATAGTAGAAATAAAAGATTATAATACAATAATAAATGTACATAATGGATGGGTTTATTATACAGATATAAATGAGAATGGAGACAGCCAAATGTATAAAGTAAGACTAAATGGAAAAGACAAACAATCTTTATAAGTTTAATAATAATTTTGAGGTTGCAGTAGTATAATTGCAACCTTAAAAATTAAGGAGGAATTAAATGCAAATATTCTACAAAAACAAAAATATAACTATAGATGTTAAAAAGGATACAAAGGTTTATGATTTATTTAAGGACGAAATTGAAAAAAGTAATAATGAAATAATAGCATGTAAATTTAATAATGAAGTAAAAGGTCTTTTATATAAAATTCCATCAAGTGGAACTATTGAGTTAATAGATATTACTAATGAAGATGGAATGAGAGTATATCAAAGAGGACTTATATATATTGTAGCTAAAGCATTTCAAGACGTTTATCCTAAAGCACTACTTACAATAAATTATCAATTGTATCATGCAATGCTATGTGAAATAGATAATTTAGAGATAACTGAAGAAATGATAAAAAAAGTAGATAAAAGAGTACAAGAAATAATAAATAGTAATTTACCTATAAAAAGAAAAGTAATGTCTAAAGAAGAAGCAAAAGAATTTTATAAAAAAGAAAAAACTTTAAAAGGAAAATTACAATTAGAGCTTGAAAGTAAAAAGGAAGTTACTCTTTATTGTTGCGAAAATTATTATAACTATTTCTATGGAGTTATGCCAATTTCAACTGGATGTATAAAAAAATATGAATTATTAAAATATCATGATGGATTTTTAATAAGATATCCAAGTAGAAAAAATCCTTATGAGCTTAGAAAATTTATTGAATGTCCTAAACTTGTAGAAACTCTTGATGAATATGAAGATGTTCATAAAACACTTAATGTCAACACTTTATATAAATTAAATGAAATAGTAAAAAAAGGAAAAATAAGAGATTATATATTACTTGATGAAGCACTTCATGAAAAGAAAATAGCAAAAATAGCAGATACTATTGCAAGTGATAAAGAAAAAAAGGTTGTTTTAATTGCAGGCCCATCATCATCAGGAAAAACGACTTTTGCAAAAAGATTAGAACTTGAACTTAGGTTAAATGGACTAAAGACTAAGACAATATCAGTTGATAATTATTTTGTAGAAAGAAATAACACTCCAATAGATGAAAATGGTGAATATGACTTTGAATCAATAGATGCAATAGATAGAAAACTTTTAAATGACGATTTATTAAAATTATTAAATGGCGAAGAAATTAAAATGCCAACATTTAATTTTCATAAAGGAACTAAAGAATATAAAGGGAACACAATGAAACTTGAGGAAGATGAAATTTTAATAATGGAGGGTATCCATTGTTTAAATGATAAGCTCACATTCTTAATACCAAAAGAACACAAATTTAAAATATATATTAGTGCATTAACAGTACTTAATATAGATTATTACAACAGGATATCTACAACAGATACTAGATTAATAAGAAGAATAGTAAGAGACAATCAATTTAGAGGATATAGCGCGCTTCACACATTAAAAATGTGGCATTCTGTAAATAAAGGGGAAAACAAGAATATATTTGCATATCAAGAAGATGCAGATGTGATGTTTAATTCTTCTCTAATATATGAATTAAGTGTACTTAAAGACTTTGCTATGCCATTATTACAAGAAATTTCTCCTGATGTTCCAGAATATTCAGAAGCAAAAAGACTATGTGCAATGCTTAGCTACTTTGATTCAATTCCAGAATGCTTGGTACCAAAAAATTCATTATTAAGAGAATTTATAGGAAATAGCGTATTTGAAGAGGAGATGTAGTATTGAAAAAATTTAATGAAATTGATGAAGAATTTATATGTGAAAATTGTGGTAAAAAGGTAGAAAAACTTGGATATTCATGTAGAAATCATTGTAATCATTGCCTATATTCAAAGCACGTAGATAAAAATCCAGGAGACAGAGCAGAACAATGCCATGGATTATTAGAGCCGATAGGAATAGAAATCAGTAATAAAAAAGGATATATAATAGTATATAAATGTCAAAAATGCGGACAGATTAGAAAGAACAAAGCCGCAAAAGACGATAATATAGACTTAATAATAAAATTAAGTGTAAAGGAAATTTTTTAGAAAGAAAAAATAAAAAATAAAAAAGGAAATTTTTAAACTTACTAAAAAAATTCCTTTTTTAAATCAATGTTTATCTTATATTTTGTAATGCTTCAATTCTATCATCTATGCTTGGATGAGTAGAGAATAATCCAGCTTTTTTCTTACCATTAGCATCTTTTCTAAAAGGATTTACGATATACATATTTTCCGTTGCTTTATTTGCAACTTGTAATTCATTAGGATCTTCATCTAATTTTCTTAAAGCAGATATTAGTCCATCTGGGTTTCTAGTAAATTCTACAGCAGTACTATCTGCTAAAAATTCTCTTCTTCTAGATACAGCCATTTGCATTATCTTTCCAAGAATAGGAGCAAGTATTAAAAATACTAATCCTACAACCATTAAAATTGCATTTCCTTTGCTATCGCTATCTTTATTTCTGCCACCTCTGTAAATGAAAGTTCTAGTAAATATATCAGAAAGCATTACTATAAATCCAACCATTACAGTAACAACAGCTGAAAGTAATATATCGTAATTTTTTATATGAGCCATTTCGTGAGCTATAACTCCTTCTAATTCATAATACTCTAATTTTTCTAAAAGACCAGTTGTCACGCAAATAATAGCATTTTGAGGATTCCTTCCAGTTGCAAAAGCATTTGGTTGAGGATCTTCTACAACATATAATCTAGGTTTGCAAGAAAGACCAGATGAAATCATTAAGCCCTCTAAAATATTAATTAATTTTTTATCTTCTTCCTCTGTTGCAGGTCTTGCATGAGTGACTGATAAAATTATTTTATCACTATTGTAATAAGATGCCCAACTTGCAAGAATAGAAAAAGTAAGAGCAATAAATATTGCCATAGGAGCACTTACTTTAAATGCCATACAAATATAATATAAAATTAAAGTAATTATTAGTACGAAACTAAATACAATAAAAATTGTTTTTCTTTTATTTTTTCTTATATCATCAAACATATTAATCACCTAAAGTTATTATATCATTATTATATATTTATTACAATTTATATTTTTTACTTTTAATATAAATATTGTAAAAAATATAAAAAAATGATAAAATTCAATAAACTGATATTTAATATTTAGTCCAGATATTGAATAAATATGTATAAAAATGATAGGAGAATTATGGATAAAATTTATAACCAAATGCTCGAAAAATTAAATACAAGTCAAATACATTTAAATGAGCCAATGAGCAAACATACGTCATTTAAAATAGGTGGAACAGCAGATATATTTGTAAAGCCAAAAAGTATTGACGAACTTAAATTTGTAATTGAACTTGCAAAAAATAATAATATTCCAGTAACAGTTATAGGTAACGGAACTAACATTTTAGTAAAAGACCGGAGGAATAAGAGGAATAGTTGTAAAACCTGAGTTAAAAGAAATTGAATTTTTAGAAAATAATAAAGTTAAAGCATATTCAGGAGTTTTATTATCTAAACTTTCAAATGAAGCATATAAAAAAGGCTTATCAGGATTAGAATTTGCTACTCGGAATACCAGGAACTATTGGTGGAGCAATTAAAATGAATGCAGGGGCTTATGGAAGTGAATTTAAAGATATAGTTGTATCTTCAGAATACTTAGATGAAAACTTGCAATTACA
The DNA here is from genome assembly GCA_947628465.1 of uncultured Clostridia bacterium. The sequence continues at coordinate 8,744 of CANQZZ010000029.1, read as the reverse complement.
TGAAATAAATAATAAAGAACATGAATTTAGCTATAGATTTAGTAGATTTAATAATAAAAAAGATATAATTGTATCAACTATTCTGCAGTTACAAGAAGGAAGTAAAGAAGAAATTAAAGAAAAAATGGATTTAAATAATAAATCTAGAAAAGAAAAACAACCAGTAAATTTCCCAAGCGGTGGCAGTACTTTTAAAAGAGGAAATGAATATATAACTGCCCAGCTTATTGATAAATGTGGTCTAAAGGGATATAATGTAGGAGATGCTTATGTATCAGAAAAACATGCAGGTTTTATTGTAAATAAAGGAAATGCCTCAGCAAAAGATGTAATAGAACTTATTAGTATAATAAAGCAAAAAGTGTATGAAAAATATAATATAGATATAGATCTAGAAATTGAAATTATAGGAGAAGATAAGTAATGAAAGATTTTTTTAATTGGTTTAAAAACAGTACAAAAATGAAAAGATGGATATTTTTAATATTAGTAGGAATAGTACTTACATGTTTTGGATTTTCAAAAGTCCTAACAACTGAGAAATTAGGAGTAGTAGATTTGCTTCAAATAATTATAACATTTGTTGTAGGTTTTACTTGCTTTATATTAGGAATTGTATATATTCAAAGAAGAAACTTAGAGTTATTAATAGAAAAAACTAAAGTAAATGAAGCAAGTAATGATACAGGATTAAATAAACTAGTTACAAAAAATCCTATATATGAAAAAGGACCAAATATTGTTGTAATTGGTGGAGGAAATGGAATAAATAATGTATTAAAAGGACTTAAAAATTATACTAGTAATTTAACTGCAATAGTTCCAGTATCAGCTTATGGAAAGCCAACTGCATCTATAAGAGAATTAAAATTAAATCCAGTAGATGATATAAAAAGTAGTTTAATAGCACTTTCAACAAATACAGAAGAAATGAATAGTATCATAGATTATAATTTTACAGAGGGAAAACTTAAAAATCTAAATTTTGGAGATTTATATCTTCATGTAATGCAAAAAGTTTATGGGGATTTTACAAGTAGTATTGAAAAATCAAGCAATATTTTATCAATGGTAGGACGAGTTCTTCCAGTAACATTAGACGAAATGAATATATGTGCAGAATTGCAAGATGGTACAGTAGTTACAGATAAAAGTAAAATAGCAGAAACAGTAACAAATAAAGTAACAAAAATAAACAGAGTATATATAAATCCATCAAATTGTAGAACAGCGCCGGGAGTATTAGATGCAATAAAAAAAGCAGATGCAATAATTATAGGACCAGGAAGTCTTTATACTAATGTTATACCAAATTTACTTATAAAAAATGTATCAAAAACTATTAGAACAAGCAAAGCATTAAAAATATATATTTCTAACATTATGACAGAACCTGGACAAACTGATGATTATGAAGTATCTGACCATATAAACAGCATATTAGAGCATAGTGGAGATGGAATAATAGATTTTTGTATATCAGATGTAGGAGAAATTGTACCTGAATATGTTAGAAAATATAATTTAATGGGATCTGATATTGTAAATATAGATACAGCAAATATTAAAAGTAAAGGAATTAGGTTAATAAAAGGAGAGCTTGCATTAGCTGAAGGTGGATATATTAAACATGATCCAGATAAAACAGCAAAATTAATAATAGAACTTATTTGTGGTGATTTAAGATTTAAAGATAAACACAATGATGAACAATATATGTTATTAAATTCACAATTAAAAGAAGAAAACAAGAAAGAAAAAGAAGAAATTAAAAAAGCTAAAAGATTTAAAGAAGAAAATAAGGATAAAAACAAAGAAGGAAAAAGAGTAAAAAGAGTAAAAAGGACAAGTAAATTTACTAATAAATATAGTGAAAGAATAAATTCTATAAAAGAAAGTGAAAAAACAAGACTTGAGAATATTAGAATTCATGAGCAAGCAAGAAAAATGATAGATGAAGAAGAACAAAAAGAGAAAGAAAAATTCTTGAGAGAAACATATAATAAAAGTAAGAAAAAATAAATAAGTTTTCGGAAAGGAATACTAATGAAAATAAAAACAAAAGATTTAACATTAAAAGAAGCAATAGAAAAGGAATGGATTATAACAAATGGAATAGGTGGATATAGTGCATCTACTGTGTTTGGAATAAATACTAGAAAATATCATGGATTATTAATTGCACCACTTAATCCTCCTTCAAGAAGACATCTTATACTTTCTAAATTAGATGAATCAGTAGAAATAGATGGAGAAAACTATAATATATATTCAAATATTTGCAAAAACTATATTTCAGAAGGATTTAAATATCAAACAGAATTTGAAAAAGAATACATACCAATTTTTACATATAAGGTAAAAGAAATTACAATAAAAAAATTAATATGTATGGAACATGGAAAAAATACTGTTTGTATTTTATACAAAATAGACAATCCAAAAAATAAAGAAATAAAATTTACTGTATCGCCAGTTATAAACTTTAGAGATTTTCACACAATGACTACTAATCATGAATTTGATTTAAAGCAAAATATAAAAGATAAAAAAGTAAAAATAGAAGTAGATAAATTTTCAGAGTACCCAATATATATGCATTTATCTGATGGGAAATATATTGAGCATCACAATGATACATTTAGGGATATGTATTATTTAGAGGAAGAAAAAAGAGGATTTTTCCCAGAGGAGAATTTATCTGTTCCAGGAAGATATGAAATAATGATTCCTAGTGAGTCACAAAAAGAAATAGAATTTGTATGCTCATTAGAAGAAAATATAGAAGAAATAAATGTAAAAAAAGTAATAAACAGAGAAATTATTAGAATAAATGAATTAATGTATAAAACCGAACTAATTGATAAAAAGCAAGACATAGAAAAAATATCAAAAGAAGAATTAGAAAAAAGAACTCTATTAAGAGATTTTTGTATTGCAATAGATAATTTTATAGTTTATAGACCAAGTTTTGCACTTCACACAATTATTGCAGGATACCCTTGGTTTCTAGATTGGGGAAGAGATAGTTTAATTTCATTTGAGGGACTTCTCTTAAAAACTAAAAGATATGATGTTGCAAAAGATGTATTACTTACAACAGTACGAGATATAAAATTTGGACTAGTTCCAAATGGATATTCTGGATATGATAATAGGCCATTATATAATAGCGTAGACAGTTCTCTTTTGCTATTTGAAGCGGTATATAAATATTTAAAATATACAGCAAATTATAAATTTGTAAAAGATAATATATATGATAAATTAGTAATAATAATAGAAAACTATATAAAAGGAATAGACCTAGATGATAATAATATATTTTTAGATGAAGATGGACTAATTTCCTCAGGAACAGAAAATACGCAAAACACTTGGATGGATGCAAAATATGGAAATTATTGTTTTACCCCTAGAAATGGAAAAGCAGTTGAAGTAAACGCTATGTGGTATAACAGCCTAAAAATTATGCAAGAATTAAGCAATAAATTTGGAAAAATAAAAAAGGCAAAAAAATATGAAGAATTAGCAAATAAATGTAGGGACTCTTTTGAAAGTAAATTTTATAACAAAAAGAAAAAATGCTTATATGATGTATTAGGTGATACAAAAACAAGACCAAATCAGCTATTTGCAACAGCACTTAGTCATCCAGTATTAGAGCCTAATAGTGAGGTTGCTGAAGAAATGTTTGAAACAGTAACTAAAAAATTACTTAATAAATATGGTTTAAAAACGCTTGCAAAAGGTGAAAAAGGATATATAGATGTTTACGAAGGTGATAGTTTTAAAAGAGATTCAAGTTATCATCAAGGAATAACATGGCCATGGCTTTTAGGACTATACTTTGACACATTAAACAATAAAATTAAATTTGAAAAAACTAAAACAAAAAAGAAAGAGCTAGAAGCAAAGAGAAAAGAATTTATTGAAACAACAAGAAAAACATTTATAAAAGAATTATATGAAAGAGGAACAATAGGAAGTATTGCAGAAATATATGATTCAAAGACACCGTATTTGCCAAAAGGAACAATAGCTCAAGGATGGAGCGTAGCAGAAGTATTTAAAATAATATATGAATACTGATGCAAAAAGACCTACAGATAACTTTTGGTTACAAGAAATGAATAAGAAGCAAGCAGAAAATTGTAAAAAAATTATTAGCGATATATTAGAATTAGAAAAACATAGGGAAGGGATAGAGGATGCGAATACTAGGGATTGATCCTGGCTTTGCAATAACAGGATATAGCATAATAGATTATCAAGGAAATAAATTTAAATTAATAGATAGCGGAGCTGTCACAACAAAAGCAGGGGTATCATTTCCATTAAGGCTTACAAAAATATATGATGATTTAAGCTTACTTATAGATAAATATAAACCAGATGCAATATCAGTAGAAGAGTTATTTTTTAATAACAATGCAAAAACAGCAATAAATGTTGCACAAGCAAGAGGTGTTGTTTTAATAGTAGGATGTAAAAACAATGTACCAACATTTGAATATACACCACTACAAATAAAGCAAGCAGTAACAGGTTATGGAAGAGCAGATAAAATGCAAGTACAAAGGATGGTAAAAACCATATTAAATGTTGAAAGCCTTCCAAAATTAGACGATACAACAGACAGTATGGCAGCAGCAATATGCCATGCACACTCATGCAAGTTTTCAGAAAAATTGTAAGGAGAAAATAATGACAGTAGACAATCTAGAAAAAGAACTAAAACAAGGTAAATTAAATAGTATATATCTTTTTTATGGAGAAGAATTATATTTATTAGAAAATGCAGTAAAAAAAATAAAGAAGCTATTTGGAGAATTAGTATTAGGTATAAACTATATTCAAATAGATGAAACAAATGCAGAAAATATAATATTTGATATGGAAACTCCAGCTTTTGGATTTGAAAAAAAATTAATAATTGTAAAAAATGCAGGACTTCTTAAAAAAGAACGCAAAGCAAATTCAAAATCAAATAATGAGTTGCAAAAAAAATTAGCAGAATATATAAAAGAAAATATAGAAGAAATAAAGGAAAGTTTAATATTAGTATTTATAGAAGATGATATATCAAAATGCGAACTTACAAAAGTAATAGAAGGAAATGGAATAGTTTGCAATTTTGAACGATTAAAACCAATAGATATAAAAAGAAGGTTAAAAGTTATTTGCAATGCTTATTCGGTAAATGTAGATGAAAGGAACCTGGACCTCATTATAGAAACATCAGGAACAAATATGCAAAATTTAATAAATGAAATCAGGAAACTTATTGAATATACAGGAAAAGGTGAAACTATAACAAAAGAAGCGGTAGAAAAGTTAGCTACAAAAGAATTTGAGGCAAGGATATTTGATTTAACAGATGAATTAGGGAAAAAAGATATAGCAAAAGCTATGGAAATATTAAAAGAATTGATATATAATAAAGAACCAGTACAAAAGATATTAATAACATTATATAACCATTTCAAAAAAATATATTTAACAAAACTATGTATTGAAGAAAGTAGAGATGTTTTGACAGTATTAAATTTGAAACCAAATCAAACATTTTTAGTTTCTAAATACAAAAGACAAGCAGGATATTTTAAAACGAATGAACTAAAAAAAATACTAGTTGAATTAATAAAATTAGATAATAATTATAAATCAGGATTAATAGATATAAACATAGGGTTAGAAGCAATACTATGTACATATATTTAAAAAAAGGATGTGGAATAATGAAAGTACTATTTGTAATAGGAATAATTTTAGCAATGTTTGGAGTAATACTAATATATGATGCAAGACCAATAACAAAAAAAGTATTTGGTTTTGGAGATCAAAATGATGCAACACTTGGATTAAAATTAGTAGGATTTGTATTAAGTGTAATTGGAATGATTTTAGTATATTGCAATATATAAAAAACATTGATTTGAAATAAAAGGAGAGAAAAAAATATGTGCGAAAATTGTAAACATAATTTAGAAGGAAAATATGAACCAAAGGGTTTTGAAGAAGAGATTTATGAAAATTGGGAGAAAAAAGGATATTTTAAACCAAGCATGGATAAAACAAAGGAGCCTTATTGCATAATGATGCCTCCTCCAAATGTAACAGGAAAGCTTCACATGGGACATGCTTTAGATGGAACACTTCAAGATATTTTAATTAGATATAAAAGGATGCAAGGATATAATACTTTATGGCTTCCTGGAACGGACCACTCTGCAATTTCTACTGAAGTAAAACTTGTAGATAAACTTAAAAGTGAGGGAACAACTAAATGGAATTTAGGAAGAGAAAAATTTTTAGAAAGAGCATGGGAGTGGACTAAAGAATATGGTGGAACAATTGTAAAACAACAAAAAAAATTAGGTTGCTCAGCAGATTGGAGTCGCTCTAGATTTACAATGGATGAAGGTTTATCAAAAGCAGTTTTAGTAGTATTTAAAAAACTTTATGATAAAGGACTTATATATAAAGGAAAAAGAATGATAAATTGGTGCCCATGTTGTAATACATCAATTTCAGATGCAGAAGTAGAATACGAAGAAGAACCTACACATTTATGGCATATTAAATATAAAGTAGTAGGTGAAGATAGATACCTAACTGTTGCAACAACAAGACCAGAAACAATGCTTGGAGATACCGCAGTTGCTGTTCATCCAGATGATGAGAGATACAAAGATTTAGTAGGTAAAAAATGTATACTTCCTATAATGAATAAAGAAATTCCAATTATAGCAGATGAATTTGTAGAAACAGAATTTGGTACTGGATGTGTTAAAATCACACCTGCATGTGATCCAAATGATTATCAAGCAGGGCTTAGTCATAACTTAGAAATAATTGAAGTATTTGACGAAAATTTCAAAATGAATGATTTAGTTCCAGAATATAAGGGATTAGATATGTACACCGCAAGAGAAAAAATAGTAGATAAATTAAAAGAACTTGGAAATTTAGTTAAAATAGAAGACTATACTCACAATGTTGGCAAACACGATAGATGTAAAACTACAATAGAGCCAAAAGTATCAGACCAATGGTTTGTTGCAATGAAAGAACTTGCAAAACCTGCAATAGAAGCAGTAAAAAAAGGTGATACAAGATTTGTACCACAAAAATTTGAAAAAACATATTTTAATTGGTTAAATAATATACAAGATTGGTGTATATCTCGACAGTTATGGTGGGGACATCAAATACCAGCATACTATTGTGATGACTGTGGACATATTAATGTTGATGTAGAGAAACCAGAAAAATGTGAAAAATGTGGAAGCAAAAATCTTACTCACGATCCAGACACTTTAGATACATGGTTTAGTAGTGCGTTATGGCCATTTTCAACACTTGGTTGGCCAGAAGAAACAGAAGATTTAAAAACATTTTATCCTACAAATACATTAGTTACAGGTTATGATATTATATTCTTCTGGGTTGTAAGAATGATGTTCTCTGCATTGGAACAAACAGGAGAAGTTCCATTCAAAGATGTATTTATTCATGGAATTGTAAGAGATAGTCAAGGAAGAAAAATGTCTAAATCTTTAGGAAATGGAATAGATCCATTAGAGATAATAGATGAATATTCAGCAGATGCCTTAAGATTTTCTCTAATATCTGGTACATCTGCAGGAAATGATATGAGATTCATGCCAGAAAAACTAGAGGCAGCATCAAACTTTGCAAACAAAGTATGGAATGCAGCAAAATTTGTACTTATGAATTTAGAGGGTGCAAATGAAGACTTTTTAAAAACTAACATTCAAGAAATAACTGCTAATCTTCAAGTAGAAGATAAATGGATATTATCGAAATTAAATACATTAGTAGCAGAAATAAAAGTAAATATGGATAACTATGACTTAGGTGTAGCTATTGATAAAATCTATACGTTTATCTGGAATGAATTTTGCGATTGGTATATTGAAATTGTAAAACCAAGACTATACAACAAAGAAGGAAAAACTAGAAAAACTGCACAATATGTATTAAATAAAGTATTATCAGATTCATTAAAACTATTGCATCCATTTATGCCATTTGTAACTGAAAAAATATATAAAGAACTATATAATAATGACGAAAGCATAATGATTGCAAAATATCCTGAATATGATAAAGGCTTAGAATTTAAAGATGAAGAAGAAAAAGTAGAAGTATTAAAAGAGATAATTACAGGAATAAGAAATGTAAGAGCAACAATGAATGTACATCCATCAAAAAAATCTAAATTAATATTTGTAACTAAAGATTATGAAAAAGTTATAAAAGAATCAGAAGAATTTTTGAAAAAATTAGGATTTAGTGATGAGATAGTAATACAAGAAACAAAACAAGATATTCCACAAAATGCAATAAATGTTGTAGCAAAAGGACTAGAAGTATTTATGCCTTTTGAAGATTTAGTAGACATTAAAGAGGAAATAGAAAGACTAGAAAAAGAAAAGGCAAAAGTTCTAGTTGAAAAAGAAAAAACAGATAAAATGTTATCAAATCCAGGATTTATTGCAAAAGCACCAGCATGCAAAGTAGAAGAAGAAAAAGCAAAACAAGCAAAATTCAATGAAATAATTGCATCAATTGATGAAAGAATAAATGGATTAAAATAATGTAATGGGCGTAATTGGTAAAAGTAACCAAATTACGCCCTAAATTGTGTAATAATCTTAAATATGATACATAGAATTAAACAGAGGTGAATAATTCTATGATAAAATTATCTGAAA
>CANQZZ010000028.1 GCA_947628465.1 uncultured Clostridia bacterium | reverse complement strand
AAAGATTTTGTATTAGATTATAAAAATGCAGATCAATTAAAGAAATTTATAAATGAAAAAGGTAAAATATTACCAAGAAGAGCAACAGGTGCTTGCGCAAAACATCAAAGAGATATTACACAAGCTATAAAAAGAGCTAGACATATAGCTATATTACCATACACACAAAATTAACGTATAAAAGAGCAGATTTATTCTGTTCTTTTTTAGGTTCAATGGAAAAAGTATAGAAATTAATTTTATTATGATATAGAATTATTATAGAAAAATTAAGGGGTGAATTTTTTGAAAACAACTGATATAAAAGAATTGGAACAAATAGCAAAACGAGTAAGAAATGGTATTATAGAAGGAGTATATAATGCAAAATCTGGACATCCTGGAGGTTCGTTATCTGTAGCAGATATATTAACAGTATTGTATTTCAATCAAATGAACATAGACGAAAAAAAACCTAATGATGCATCAAGAGATAGATTAGTATTATCAAAAGGACATGTAGCACCTGCGTTATATAGCGTTTTGGCAGAGAAAGGTTATTTTGATAAAAAAGAATTAAAAAATTTAAGAAAGTTAAATGGAATATTACAAGGACATCCAGATATGAAAAAAATACCTGGAATAGATATGTCAACAGGTTCACTTCGGACAAGGATTATCGGTTGCAAATGGTATGGCAATAGCATCAAAATTAAATCACGATGGAATTAGAGTATATTGTATATGTGGCGATGGCGAATTACAAGAAGGACAAGTATGGGAAGCAGCGATGACTTCTAGCCATTATAAATTAGACAATTTATGCTTGATAGTAGATAATAACAATTTACAAATAGATGGAAAAGTTGATGAAGTAATGAGCATTTATCCTATAGATGAAAAATTTAAAAGTTTCGGATTTGAAGTAATCAAAATAGATGGACATGATATGAATCAAATTATAAACGCATTAAACAAAGCAAAAACAATAAAGGGAAAGCCTACGGCAATAATAGCAAAAACTATAAAAGGAAAAGGCGTTTCTTTTATGGAAAATGTAGCAGACTGGCATGGAAAAGCACCAAAAGAAGAAGAATATAAATTAGCAATGGAGGAATTAAAATGATTGATTTACATATTCATACTAATAATTCAGATGGCTCTGAAACTGTAATGGAAGTATTAAAAAGAGCAGAAAAGCAAAAATTATCATACATATCAATTACAGACCATGAAAGTATAAATGGCTATAACGAATTAAGAAATATTAATGTAAAAGACTACTATTCAGGAAAAATAATACCAGGAGCAGAACTTAAAAATTATTATAAAGATAGAGTAATAGATATTCTTGCATATGGCATAGATATAGATAAATTTAATGAATATTTAGAGAAAAAATATAAAGAAAAAACACATAGAATTTTAGAAATAAAAAATTTAAAACATTTTTATAAACAAGCAAAAGGATATGGATTAATATTATCCCCAATGGATGAGATTGATTGGAATCCTGATAAAGATTGGGCAAGTGTTGTATTTTATAACGAACTTAAAAAACATCCTAAAAATGAAGCAAAAGTACCAGAAGATTTATGGGAATGTTTTAGTAACTTCAAAAAAGACTATGTATATAATAGAAACAATATGTTTTTCTTAGATAAAAAAGATGACTATCCATCGCCTGCTGAAACTGTAGAACAAGTACATAAAGCAGGAGGTAAAGCCTTTTTAGCACATGTATATGAATATAAATGGGTTGATAATAAAATTGAATATATAAAACAATTAGTAAAAGATAGCAACTTAGATGGAGTAGAATGTTACTATAGTAATTTTACTGAAGAACAAACTAATGGATTATTAGAATTTTGCAAGCAGAATAATTTGTATTCAAGTGGAGGAACAGATTTCCATGGAACAAGAAGACCAGCTGTTGAATTAGGAATAGGAAAAGGAAATCTAAAGATACCAGAAGATATAATAAAAGATTGGTATAAGGAGGAAGCTATTGTATGAATTTAGAAGAAACTAAAGCAACAAGACAAAGTTATGGAGAAGAACTTGCTGAGTTAGGAGAAAAAAATAAAGATATAGTAGTTTTAGATGCTGACCTTTCTGGAGCAACGAAAACATCAGTATTTGCAAAAAAATTTCCAGAGAGATTTTTCGATATGGGAATATCTGAGCAAGACATGATGTCGACTGCAGCAGGACTTGCAACATTTAATAAGATACCATTTGCTAGCTCATTTGCAATGTTTGCATGTGGTAGAGCATATGACCAAATAAGAAATAGTATTGCATATCCAAATCTTAATGTAAAAATATGTGCATCACATGCAGGAGTTACAGTAGGAGAAGATGGTGCTACACATCAAATGATAGAAGATTTAAGTCTTATGAGAGGCATTCCTAATATGAGGGTAATGTGTACATCAGATGACGCACAAACAAAATGGGCAGTTGAAGAAATATCTAAAATTAAAGGACCTGTATATTTAAGATTATGTAGGTATGCAACACCATTAATATATGATAAATCACAAAAATTTGAATTTGGAAAAGGTGTGCAAATTGGTGATGGAAAAGATGCAACTGTATTTGCAACAGGAGTAACTGTTTCAGAAGCAATTAAAGCTAAAGAAGAACTTTCAAAACAAGGAATAAATATTAGGGTAGTTGATATTCATACAATAAAACCTATAGATGAAGAACTAATTATAAAATGTGCAAAAGAAACAAAAAAATTAATATCAATTGAAGACCATAGCATTATAGGAGGGCTGCGGAACCGCTATTTCTGAAGTCTTATCAGAAAAATACCCAAGCATGCTTATTAGAATGGGAATTAAAGATAGATTTGGAACATCGGCACCTGCAAAGGAACTGTTAAAATATTTCGAACTTACAGCAGAAGATATAATAAAAATTATAAAATCTTAAAAAGTTTTATAAAAAGTATAAAATTAAAGAAATATCAAAATAGCAAGACATATTTGTGGCTCAATATGCCTTGCTATTTTATGCATAATATGTTAAATAATAGAAATGTTACAAAAATATTAAATTTACATGATATTTACATGAATTCTATTGCAATTATTATATATTATTATTATAATAAGTATGTATTATTTAATAGAAATCAATTTAGAAAGTTTAATATAATCGAGGTATCTACATGATAGAATTTAAAAATGTATATAAAAAGTATGCAACAGGAACAGAAGCAGTAAACAATGCAAGCTTTAAAATAGAAAAAGGCGAATTTGCATTTTTAGTAGGAGCTTCAGGCTCTGGAAAATCAACACTTATAAAACTAATATTAAAAGAGGAAGAACCAACGTCTGGAAATATAATAATAAATGGAAAAGACACTACTTTTTTAAAGCCAAAAAGAATTCCATACTTACGAAGGAGCATGGGGGTAGTGTTCCAAGACTTTAGGCTATTACCAGATAAAACAGTTTATGAAAATGTAGCATTTGCAATGAATATAGTAAATGCAACTCCAAGGCATATAAGAAGACAAGTTCCAATGGTACTTTCACTTGTAGGATTAAGTGGAAAAGCTAAAGTATATCCAGATGAATTATCAGGTGGAGAGCAACAAAGGGTAGCCCTAGCAAGAGCATTGGTTAATAACCCATCAATGATAATTGCAGATGAGCCAACAGGAAACTTAGACCCAGAAACTGCATGGGATATAATGAATTTGTTAAATGAAATCAATTTAAGAGGTACAACAGTAGTTATTGCAACACATGCTAAAGATATAGTAGATCAAATGAAAAAAAGAGTTATTGAAATAGACAAAGGCATAATTGTTAGAGATGATAAAAAAGGTGGTTATAGCAAGTGAAATATAATGTAATAGGATATTTTTTATCCGAAGGATTTAGAAATGTATTTAAAAATAAAAAATCTACGTTTTCATGTTTAGGAGTTATGTGTGCTACAATGCTTGTGTTCGGACTTTTCTTTACAATTGGTAGAAATTTAAACAATGCATTAAAAGAAAAAGAACAAGAGCAAGGAATGCAAGTATTTATGTACCCAGAAGCAACTGAAGAACAAATAAACAAATTAAATGAAGATTTAAATCAAATAGAAGGAATAAATAAAATAGAATTTATATCAAAAGAAGAAGGGTACAATATTGTTAAAAAAAGTTTTGGTAAAAATGCCAAAATATTAGAAGGACTAGGTACAGATTTCTTTGAAGTTTCATATAGAATTACATTAACAGATTTATCTTTAAACAGGCAAGTTTATGAAGCAATAAGCAAATTAGATAATGTAAAAGAAATACAAAACAAAAGTGATACAATAGAAACCTTATCAAAAATAGGAAATACTATACAAATTGTAACATTTAGTATGTTTGCAATATTAATTTTAATCTCACTATTTATAATATCAAACACAATAAAACTTACAGTTCATGCAAGAAGAAAAGAAATATCAATAATGAAATATGTTGGGGCAACGAATGGATTTATAAGAACGCCATTTATTATTGAAGGTATAATAATAGGTTTATTTGCAGGAATAATATCAATTTTAATTGTAGGTGGAGGATATAATTATATTGCAACACAACTTGTGCAATCTACAACATGGCAAAAATTAGCTATAAACTTATTAAGCTTTGGAGACATGCTTGGACAAATAGTACTAGTATATATGTTATTAGGAGTTGGAATAGGTATAGTTGGTAGTTCAATATCTATGAGAAAGTACCTTGAAGTTTAAGTAGGTGACTGAAAGATGAATAAAAAAGCTAGAATATTAATTTTAACTTTTATACTAATATTATTAATATCTTTTGGTGGAATAGTTTTAGCAGAAAATATAAATGATTTGCAAAATCAAAAGAATCAATTACAAGAACAAATAACGCAAGCAAGTGACAAAATAGAAGATATAAAAATAGAACTTACAGAAAATTTAGAACAATTAAACAATTTAAATTCAAGAATTAGTACATATGAAAATGAAATAGCTTCTTTAGAAGATAATTTAGATAAAGTATCAAAAGATATAACAACTGTAACAGACAAACTAAATATAATTGAAGAAAATTATACAATTCAAAAAGAAACATTACAAAACAGAATATTAGCAATATATGAAACTGGTGATGTTTATTATTTAGATGTATTGTTACAATCTAATAGTATAATAGAATTTATTTCTAATTATTATCTAATCGGAAAAATAGCAAAGTATGATAGTGACTTATTAGATAATATAGAAAGACAAAAAAATCAAATTGAAGTTATAAATCAAGCATTAACAGAAAGACAAGACAACTTAGAAACATTAAAGAAAAACAAAGAAAAAACAACAATTTCATTAGAAAATTCTAAAATTATTAGGAATAGTTACATAGCAAAACTTTCAAATGATGAAAAGTCTATGCAAGAAAAAATAGATAAGTATCAGACAGAGCTTAATAATTTAGAATCACAAATAACTGCATTAACATCATTAAGTATAGGGGAAAATTTTGTAGGCGGAGAATTTATTTGGCCAGCACCAGGATACACAACAATTACATCTAGATATGGTATGAGATTCCATCCTATACTTAAAGTAAACAGATTGCATACTGGTACAGATATAGGAATGCCTACAGGAGCTTATGTAGTAGCATCAAATGATGGAGTAGTTATACAAGCATCTTATGTAACAGGATATGGAAATACAATTATGATAGACCATGGCGGTGGAATTGTAACTTTATATGGACATGCATCAGAATTAATAGCACAGCTTGGTCAGACAGTTAAAAAAGGCGACTTAATAATGAAAGCAGGGTCAACTGGATGGTCTACAGGTCCACATTTACATTTTGAAGTAAGAATTAATGGTACAGCAATAGATTCAATGAAATTTTTGCAAGAACAAGCAAACTATGTAAAACAGGATGAAGAATTAAACACTCAAGCAAATGAAGAAAATAATATAGTAAACGGAGGGGAAAGTTAATGAAAAAGAAAATACTAGTTGCATTAGTTCTATTAATAACAGTATTATCAACAAATATAATGGTTACATTTGCTGCAACAAAATCAGAATTACAAAATCAACAAAGTGATATACAAAATCAAATAGATGAAAAAAAAGAAAGACAAGATGAAGTTGGAGAACAAATTAAACAAACAAATAAACAAATACAAGATTTAACAAGTAGAATTACTGAATTCCAAAATCAAATAGATGAATATGATGGACAATTAGAAGAGTTAGAAGATTCAATTTCAGAAGCACAAACAAAATTAGAAGAAGCAGAGAAAAAATATGATGAGCAATTAGAAAGGCTTAAAGCAAGAATTATAGCACAATATGAAGCTGGAGAAACTACATATTTAGATGTAATTCTTGGAGGAGAATCTATATGGGATATGGTTTCTAATTGGTATGTAATTTCTGAAATAGCTGATAAAGATAATCAACTTTTAGAGCAAATAGAAAAAAATAAAAACGAAATTGAAGAAGCAAAAAATACATTAGAAACAAGTAAATCACAAGTAGAAAGTTTAAAAAGCAGTAAAGAGAAAGCTCAAAAAGATTTAAAAAATACACAAGCACAAAAGGAAGAACAAGTATCTGAATTAAATGAAGAAGATAAGTTGTTACAAGAAGAAATTGATGAATTAAATGAACAGAATAGGCAAGTACAACAACAATTAGATGCAATGGCAAGAAGATATAGTAATGAAATAGCAAATTTAGGTGGAGATGGAACATTCCAAAGACCGGTTGAATCAGGGGTAATTACAGCAACAATGTATTATAGTAGTGGGGCATATCATGGAGCTTTAGATTATGGTGTTCCAACAGGAACAACAGTATATGCTGCAGGAGATGGTGTTGTATTAAATGCTGAATGGAGAGCTGGAGGACTTGGAAACTGTGTAGTTATTCAACATGCAAATGGTATTAGAACTTACTATGGACACGGAAATGGTGTATTCTATGTTTCAGCAGGTGCAGTCGTAAAAAAAGGACAAGCTATAATGCAAAGTGGAAATACTGGTAATTCTACAGGACCACACTTACATTTTGAGGTAAGAGTCGCACCATATAATTGGTCTTATGGTGGAGGAGATAGTAGGAGAGATCCAAGAAACTACTTATAATTAATAATTAATAAAACAAGAGGACGACGATATTTTAATATTAGTCGTCCGCATTTCATATTTTTACAAACAAATAATATAATACATTTAGGGAGGCAAAATAAATGAATTTTGAAAAAAAAACCAACATATATAGAATAGTAATGGCAATTATAGTAACTGCAACTATTACTTTCATGCTTACTACTGTTTTATTTCATAACTATTATTTTAAAACAGAAGATGGTCTAGCAGATGCTTTAATGAATATGAGAGCAAATAGTCTAGATGAAAAAATAAAATTAATAAAAATATATTTAGACGAACTATACTTAGGTGAGATTAATGAAGAAGAAATGCAAGAGATGGCTGTTAAAGGTTACGTTGCAGGGCTAAAAGATGAATATACAGAATATTTAACAGAAGATGAATATGAAGAATTAATGGTAGATGTAAATGGAAATTATGTTGGAATAGGAATATATATGGCACAAGATAGAAATGGAAATGTAGTTGTATTAGCACCAATAAAGGGCTCACCTGCAGAAGAAGTAGGATTAAAAACAGGAGACATTATAACAAAAGTTAATGGAGAAGATGTAGCAGGAGTAGAGCTAAGTATTATTGCAAATAAAGTAAAAGGTGAAGAAGGAACGACAGTAGATATAGAAATTAAAAGAGATAATGAAACAATTACAAAAACAATGACAAGAAAAAAAGTTGAAATTAATCAAATAAATGCCGAAGTATTAGAAGATAATATTGGATATATACAAATAATGGCATTTGATGATAAATGTGCTGAGAAGTTTAAAAATAAATTAAATGAATTATTACAAAAAGGTATAAAATCATTAATAATTGATGTTAGAGACAACGGTGGAGGAATTGTAGATGAAGCAATAGATATAGCAGATTTATTCTTACCTAAAGATAAAACAATAATGATTGAGTTAGATAAAAAAGAAAATGAAGAGCTTACCAAAGCAGAAGATGATGCTATAATAAATTCAGACTTTAAAGTAATTGTACTTTCAAACGAAAATACAGCAAGTGCATCAGAAATTTTAGCAGGTGCATTAAAAGATAATAATATAGCAAAAGTAGTAGGAACAAAAACTTATGGAAAAGGTGTAATGCAGGAAATTGTATCTATATCAACAGGAGGAGCATTAAAGCTTACAATAAAGGAATTTCGCACTCCAAATGGAAATAAAATAGACAAAGAGGGAATTGCTCCAGATATAGAGGTAAATGATATAGAAGAAACAGAATTAGATGAACAATTACAAAAAGCAATAGAAGAATTAAAAAAATAAATAGAAAAAAATTATAAAAAGATAAAAGAGAGTATAAAAAGGCTAGAGAAAATTCTAGCCTTTTAAAATAAAAAGAATTTTAGATTTCTAAAATTCTTTTTGCTCTTTCTATATCTTTACTTGTTGCAGTAGGTACTCCATTTAATTCGTACTCTAACCCAAGATTTTCCCATTTAAATTTTCCAAGCTCATGATATGGCATTAATTCTATTTTTTTTACATTATTAAGAGTAGATATAAATTTTTTTAAATCTAACAGATCTTTTTCATCATCTGTAATTCCAGGTATGATAACTTGTCTAATCCAAACAGGTATATTATTGTCACTTAAAAATCTTGCAAATTCTAATTCCTTTTTATTTGAAAAACCAACTAAGTCTTTGCATTTTTCGTCATTTATGTGTTTTATATCTAATAAAACCAAATCAGTAAACTTAAGTAATTCCTTTATATCGTCCGTTATATCAAACATTCCAGATGTATCAATTGCTGTTGGAATATTTCTTTTTCTTAGTTCCTTGAAAAGATTTATTAAAAATTTAGCTTGAAGAAGTGGCTCACCACCAGTTACAGTAACTCCGCCACCAGATGGAAGAATGTAATTTGTATATCTTTCAATTTTGCTTAATAAATCTTCTAAGGAAATAAGATTTCCATTATTTATATCCCAAGTATCTCTATTATGGCAATATTTACATTTTAAAAAGCAACCTTGCATGAATATAACGAACCTTATTCCGTGGTCCATCTACTGTTCCAAAAGATTCTATAGAATGTATTCTAGCATATTTATTTTTATCGTATTCTACCATGTTTTTTGCTCCCTTAAAATACTAAAATCTTTCTTGTATTGTTCTATTTATTACATCTAATTGTTGTTCTCTTGTTAATTTTGTAAAGTGAACAGCATATCCTGATACCCTTATAGTAAGTTGAGGATATTTTTCAGGATGTTCCATAGCATCTTCTAATAATGCTCTATCAAAAACATTTACATTAATATGGTGACCTGTATTTGCAAAAAATCCATCAAGCATATTTACTAAATTAGAAATTCTTGTATCTTCTTCTTTACCAAGCGTTGTAGGAGTAATTGCAAATGTATATGAAATACCATCTTCTGCATATTCATAAGGAAGTTTTGCAATAGTATTTAATACTGCAAGAGCACCATTTGTATCTCTTCCATGCAAAGGATTTGCACCAGGTCCAAAAGGCTCTCCAGCCTTTCTTCCATCAGGTGTACTTCCTGTATTCTTTCCATATACTACATTTGATGTAATAGTAAGTATAGATAAAGTATGTTTTGAATGTCTATAAGTATAATGTTTTTGTAATTTATTTAAAAATACTTTCACTAAGTCTACTGCTATTTGGTCAACTCTATCATCATCATTTCCGTATTTTGGGAAATCTCCTTCAACCTCATAATCAACAACTAGACCATCATCATTTCTAATTGCTTTAACTTTAGCATATTTAATTGCAGAAAGTGAGTCAGCAACTACGGAAATACCTGCTATTCCACATGCCATAGTTCTTAAAATATTTTCTTCTCTATCATGAAGAGCCATCTCGAGAGCTTCATAAGAATATTTATCATGCATATAGTGAATTGCATTTAATGCTTTAATATATATTTTTGCAACATATTCCATCATGAAATCAAATTTTTCCATAACTTCATCATAATCTAAATATTCAGAAGTAATACCTTCAAATTTTGGAGCTACTTGTTTTCCAGAAAGCTCATCTCTACCACCATTGATAGCATAAAGTAATGCTTTAGCAAGATTTGCTCTCGCACCAAAGAATTGCATTTGTTTTCCTATTCTCATTGCAGACACACAACATGCTATTCCGTAGTCATCTCCTAAATTTACTCTCATTAAATCATCATTTTCATATTGAATAGAAGATGTTTGAATAGAAAGTTTAGTTGTAAATCTCTTAAATCCTTCTGGAAGTCTCGTAGACCATAAAACTGTTAAATTTGGTTCTGGAGCAGGACCAAGTGTTGCCAGAGTGTGAAGCATTCTAAATGAGTTTTTAGTAACTAAAGTTCTTCCGTCAATACCCATTCCACCAATACTTTCAGTTACCCATACAGGGTCTCCACTAAATAAAGCATTATACTCTGGAGCTCTTAAGAATCTTACCATTCTTAATTTCATAACAAAATGGTCCATTATTTCTTGAGCATCTTCTTCAGTAATTAAACCTTGCTTCAAATCTCTTTCAAAATATATATCTAAGAAAGTAGAAGTTCTACCAATACTCATTGCAGCACCATTTTGGTCTTTGATTGCACCTAAGTATCCAAAATAAAGCCATTGAACTGCTTCTTTAGCATTTTTAGCAGGAACTGAAATATCAAAACCATATTTCTCAGCCATAGCAATTAAGTCATTTAAAGCTTTAATTTGGTCAGATATTTCTTCACGCTGGCGAATTACATCTTCAGTAAATTCGTCAACATTAAGAACATCTAATTCGTCTTTCTTTTCTTCAATTAAAGCATTTACACCATATAATGCCACTCTTCTATAATCACCAATAATTCTTCCACGACCATATCCATCTGGAAGACCTGTAATTAAGTGAGAACTTCTAGCAGCTCTAATATCAGGCGTATAAACACTAAAAACACCGTCATTATGAGTTTTTCTTAAATTATGATAAACATATTTAATTTGTGGGTCTACTTCTAGACCGTAACTTTCAGCAGATTTTTCAACAATTCTAATACCACCTGCAGGCATTATAGCTCTCTTTAAAGGAGCATCTGTTTGAAAACCTACTATTTGCTCTAAATCTTTATCAATATATCCAGCTTCATAAGCATTTATTGAAGATGGAGTTTTTGTATCAGCATCAAGCATACCATTATGCTTTCTTTCTTGTTCATATAAATCTAATACATCATCCCATAATTTTTTTGTTCTCTCTGTAGGACCTACTAAAAAGCTATCATCACCTTCATAAGGTGTATAGTTATTTTGTATAAAATCCCTAACATCTATAGAGCTTTTCCATTTTCCATTTTTAAAATTTTGCCATTGTTTAAAATCCATATTTTCACTTCTTTCTTGTATTATTACTATAATTTTATAGGCATTTAATAAAAAAAGCGCACTATTAATATTACCATATTGGTATAAAAATATCAACACATACGATAAAAAAATAAAAAAATATATATAAATGTTTTTTATATAATAATTTTATGATATACTATATAAAAATGTAATGGCAAGGAGCAAAAATAATGAAGCGAAGGAAATTAAACAAAAGAAAATTTATTAGGAATGTATTTATAGGAATAATATCCCTATTGGTTGTTGCATTTATAATTAATACAGCTCCACGGGTACAAAAGGGATAAGTATAAAGATGTAATTAATCTTATAATAAATGAAGAAAATAAAACAGAGGAATTAAAACATGATATATATATAAATGGAAATGGAACAGTATATTTATCTGAAGAAGATATACGAAATTTATTTGATTCTACAATTTATTATGATGAAAAATATAATGAAATAATAACGACATCATATACAAAAGTAGCAACTATTGCTATTAATGAAAAGCAAATGACAGTTAATAATTCTACTGTTAATATGTTAGATTCAATAATTAGAATAAATGATGATATTTATTTGCCAATTTCAGATATGACTATAGTATATAATATAAAAGTTGATTACATAGAAAGTACAAATAGAGTTGTAATAGATAAATTAAGTACTGGCATGATAAAGGCAATTGCAGTAAAGGACACAGATATAAAATATAGACCAAGAGGATTATCAAAAGATGTAGGAACATTAAAGCAGGGGCAGACAGTTAATTGCTTTTATACTACAAGTAAAGGTTGGAGACAAATAAGAACTTTAGATGGAATAATAGGATATGTAAAGGCTAATAAGTTAGGCGATGAATATATAATAAGACAAGACATGATAGAAAAAAATGAAACTATAAAAATTGATAGAAATAGCTATAACAATAATCATTTTGAAATAAGTGACAATAATGGAACAAAAAAGGTTTTAGTAAAAAATGTATTTAATATTAAACAAGATAAGATTGAAGTTACTGAAAAAACAGATAGCAATGGGGAAAACGATAAAATTTGGGTATCTTTAGATAATAAATCTTTAGGAACTCAAACAAATGAAATTTTGCAAGATTCTAAGGAAAGAACCAATTTAATTGATATGATTGTAAAAGAAGCAATAGAAAATAGCATAAATGGAATTAGTATTGATTTTACAAATATACAAGACAAAGATAATATGATAAGATTTGTAATAGAGATTACTCCAAAGTTAAGAGAAATTGGAGTTAGTACATGTATCGTTTTAAATGAAAATATGGAAGAGCAAGATTATACAAGCATAGTAGATTATATAGTAGAATAACAAGAATAGGGGAATTTAAATGGGAAGAAGAGAATTAAGAAGAGCGAGAAAGAAAAAAATGATTATAATAGGAATAATATTAGCTATAGTATTAGTAATATTAGGAAGTATTATATGGTATTTTACATCTATATCAGCAGTGAATAAAAAAAGTGAAGAAGAAATTGAAATAACGATACCACTAGGAAGCGGGACAAGAGGTATTGCAGATATATTGAAAGAAAACAAGATGATTAAAAATAAGCTTGCATTTAAAATATATGTAAAATTAAATAAAGTTACAGATTTTCAAGCTGGAACATATTATTTAAAACAAAATATGAATTTAAAAGAAATAACAGAAATGTTAAAAACAGGCATAATGCATGATCCTAATCAATTAAATATAACATACATCGAGGGAAAGAATATTAGATGGCTTGCAAAAGAAATATCTAATATTACTAACAATACAGAAGAAGATGTATATAATCTACTTAAAGATGAAGAATATATTAATTCTGTAATAGAAAAATATTGGTTTATAACAGATGAGATAAAAAACGAAAACATTTATTATCCATTAGAGGGTTATTTATTTCCAGATACATATAAAATAGAAAATGAAAATACCAAGGTAGAAGAAATATTTGAAAAGATGCTAGACAAAACAGAAGATATATTAGAGACACATAAAGAAAAAATACAAGGAAGTAATTATTCTGTTCATAAAATATTGACAATTGCATCAATAGTAGAGAAGGAATCTATGAGTGATGAAGGAAGAAAAGATGTAGCTAGTGTAATATATAATAGGTTAACTAACAATATGTCAATAGGAAGTGATGTTACAACTTATTATGCAGTTAAAGTTGATGTAGGGGAAAGAGATTTATATCAAAGTGAAATAAATGAATATAACCCATATAATACAAGAGGACCTAATATGGAAGGAAAATTACCAATAGGACCAATATCATCAGCTAGTAAAGAAAGTATAGATGCTGCAATTAATCCAAACAATACAGATTATTTATACTTCGTAGCTGATAAAAATGGAAAGCTATATTTTAGTAAAACTAATGAAGAACATAATCAGATTATTAATAATTTAAGAAATGAAGGATTATGGTTTGAATATTAAAAATAAAATGACAAATCCCCTCTAATCTAGAGGGGATTTGTCTGGAGTCAATTGGGGTAATAAGGGGCATACTCAATACACCACGTGGTATGATAATTTGCGGAATATGTAAAATTACCATTTTTGCTTAAGCCACGATAGTAAACTTGTCTACTTTTACATTCCCGCAAGACGTCTTCCCAAGTGTGTACTGTTGCGATGATTGTGACTCCAAATTCATTTTTTGTCGTTGCCATAATAATGGCTCCCTTCAAATAAATTAGTTGATACACAAAGAGTGTACCTACTAAATTTATTATACCATATTATGTTAAACTAATCAATTTAAAGAAAAAAATGAGAAAAAATATTGACAAAAGATATAAATAAGTAGTATAATTCATTTTGCCAGTTGAAATGCAGATGTGGCGGAACTGGCAGACGCACAGGACTTAAAATCCTGCGGTTGAATAAACCGTGCCGGTTCGATTC
>CANQZZ010000027.1 GCA_947628465.1 uncultured Clostridia bacterium | reverse complement strand
TTTCATGTTTTACAACTGCAGTATCTAATTGATAGTTATTATCTGATAATGTACTCATTTTACTTCTCTTGTAATTATATATTGCACCAACACCTTTATTTCCTTCTACTAAACTTAGGTTGTTCTTTAGGTTTAGTCCTTCTGATTTACCATTATTTGCATCAGTTCCTACAATACCACCGTTTCCGTTTCCATAAGCTTCATTAAATCCATAGTATGCTGACATCTTCATATTAACTATATTGTTATTTATTTCACAAGTACTGTCTGTTGATACTACAAATCCTGCATTATTCCACCAACCTGATGACATTGTACCTTGTACATAGCAGTTTTCTATCTTAGATTCATTTTTCAAAGATACGATTCCAGCTGATATACTCTGACTTAAGTAAGTAGTATTATATGTTATGTTAGTTGCACTACATCTTTCAACTACAGACTTATTAGATACTTCATATATTAATGCACAAACGCCATCACTTGCTGATACTAAATTGTCTACATGTACATTTGATACTGTTGTAGAGTTCGTAGCAGTATTTGCTATTACACCTTTACTTCCGCTTGAATATACAATATTTTTTATCTTTAGATTTTCAATCTTTGCATTATCTAATTTCTTAAATAATGGTATTGTTAAATTACTAATTGTATGTCCATTACCGTTTAAAGTTCCTTTATAATCAAAGTCTATATATGCTACTTGATTATCTGCTATTGGATAATCTAATAAATTATAGTCTTTATCCAAGTTGATTACAGCACCAGGTGTGTTATTTGCTTTCATTTTTGCAATTAAAGCCTTAAATGAACCTTTATATTCGTATTCTTCTGAACCCTCTAATATATCAAGAGTAACTTCAAGTGGTTTTAATTCATCTTCACCTGTATATACCATTGCATCTTTATAATCTAGTACTAGTTTTAGCTTTCCATCATCTTTTCTATAGCTTGTAACTTTGCTATAGAATGTTGGAATAGTTTTCATTGATACTTCAACTAAACTATTATCTACTACATTAAGATTATCTTCAGTTAAGCTATCAACTTTTACAGCATTACCAAGCTCATCAAATGTATATAGATTAATATCTACTATATCTTTCATTTCTATATATCTAGTTGTTAAAGATACTATTTGGTTATGAATTTTTATTGCATTATAATAGTTTTCTTGATCAATATTATTTGAATCTCTATCATATGTAGAGTATACATTTACTGTATATTTTTCAGCTTCAGTTTTCTTAAATGAAATGTTATTTATACCTATACTTAATACTTGGTCTATAACTTTTGTGCTATACTCATCTACTATTTCTACTTTAGTTTCTTTGTTAGCAAAGTCTTTGTCTTCAACAGTTATGCTTAAATTTACTTCATCTACATTGCTATCTGAAATATCATATGTAAAGTCTGTAACTTTAACATGGTCTTTTAATATTTCATAATCTAATGTTTGATTTTCTATTGGTACTGCATTGCCACTATTTAAAGTTATTTCTTCTATTTTTGCACTAATTTTTTGTGCATCATTAGAACCCGGTATTGTTACAGTATAAGTGCTTTCTGTTTCTGGTACTTTTGTAAGTGTATATTCTTCCCCAGCAATTTTTATTTTTTCTGGGTATAATGCTAAATCTCTTGTTACGCAGTTAAACATAACTTTAATATCTTCATTTTTCTCAAAGAAAGTAGTTTCCTTATCCTTGGTATTGTATGTTTTAACGTCACTAAATACTACATTATAATTTCCTGTTAGCATTACTTTTCTTTCAAATATTGTATTATCTGTATAACTATTGTAGTTAGTATTAGTTTCATTTTCTAATTTATTATCATCTAAATCATATGTTGCTTTTACTTTAAAGTCTAATAATTCATCTTGTGCAGCATCAAATTCAATATTATTAGGACCTACAACTGCTGTCTTTTCTTGACCAGCAATTTCTGTTTTAATATTGCTTGTGCTTATTACACCATCTGGATCATTTACCACAAATGATACTTTAATTTTTCCACCAGCTAAGTCATTTTCTGTTTTGAAATCAGTTATATATGGCATAGTTTTTAATACTTCGATTGTATCTTCTCTATTGAATGCTTCAACATCACCATTACTAAATTTAATATAAGTAACATTTATATTTTCAAGACCTGGCTCGTCTTTTGCTGTGTAGTATATTCTATATGTTTCTGGCTTATCTTCTAAAGCTTGAACATCATAGTCTTTACCGTTTATTACAAGTGATGTAATACCTACTGCTTTATCTTGATTTGTATGGTCTTCTTTATCTATAATTATTACTTTTGTACTACTAATAGAGTAGTCTATTGCAAATGTATCACCTTTTTTAGGATATTTAGTTTCCAAATCAGCACCTAAAATTGATGTATTTACACTTGAATTAAATGAATCATTAATTGGTACCCATTGAGTTAAATAATCATACCAATCAGGGACTTCAAATAGTTGACCACTAACTTGTAATCTATATACTGCTGTTGGTGGATATGGTACCTTAAATACAACTGTATCAGTTTCATCAGGGTTTACATCTTGTGATTCAATTACTCCACCTTGAGAATTCATTAAAGTAAACTTTAATAAATTATAAGCTAATTTTTTATCATGATCTACTAGTTTAAATTTAAATGTTACAGTCTCTTCATTAATATCTTCTATAAAGTCTTTTATTGCAAGTGTTGGAGTTGCTTGAACAACCATACAATATGCCCAACCATCTTTAGCTGGTATATCTAAAGCTGTTCCATTTTCTAGTATTACTTTTTCAAAATTTATGCTTGACTGATTTATATCAAAAGCTTTATATGATACTACATATTCATCATCTCTATTATTTTTAGTAATTGGTGCAACTTCATACTCTCTTCCATCAATGATTACTTTTGTTACTTTAAAATCTGTTCCTGTTGAGCAATCAAAATTTAATGGTTGATAATTCCATAATGTAAATGCTCCACCAACAGTCCAGAATTTCAAATCGTATTTTATATTTCCTGCTAATTTATAATTTTCATTAAAGATATTTTCAGTAATTATGTATTTTGCGTTAGGATCTTCTTCCTCTGGTTCTTCTTGAGTTTCATCCTCTTCAGTAGCAAACAAACTAAATACTTCTTGCATTATACTTTGTTTTTCTTGAGCGTCTGGTCTCAAATCGTAAGTTGCATCAACTAATGCATTATACTCACTTTGGGTTGTAGTCATTCCAATTCTATCTAAATCAAATACATATTCTGATTCGCCTTCTGTTAACTCTTCATTGTGAATTTCATCTTCTCCTTGCTTAATAACAAATTTAGGATATGACTGTGTAAGTGAGCCATCTGGATCATTAACTTTAAATGATAGTTTTCTATTATTTTCATCTATTATAAAGTGTGTTACTGTTGGTTTTTGCTTATATACCTTAATATTTATAGGATTCATACCATTTGGATATATTATTTGGTCTACTAAACTTGAACCTATTTGAATACTATCTATTTTTTGAGCAAATACTCCCATTTCACCTGGTGCTTGAACAGTTATTGAATATGTATCTTCTACTACTTTACCATCTTTAATTACATTAGTAACTTTATAACTTTCATCACCTATAGAAATTTTCTTAACTTCTTGGTCAACATTTGTATTTATCTTAAATGTCAATACAACATTTTCTTTTTTATCTACATATTCTTTATCTATATCTTGAGAAACTATTGTTACTCTTGGTACAGTTTCTTTCTTCTTTTCAAATAATGTCTTTTCTTCATAAGTTGCACCATCACCAATATCACAAGTTGCTCTTAATTCTATAGAATATATACTAATTTTTCTTAAATCCATTTTTACTGTTTTTGTATC
Organism: uncultured Clostridia bacterium; assembly: GCA_947628465.1. The sequence goes on along the minus strand of CANQZZ010000027.1, from coordinate 10,901 downwards.
TTCTGTATCAAGCTCAATTGATTTAGTTGCTATGATTGATCCTGCACTGTTTTTCATATATGCTGTTAATGCTATAACAGAGTTATCTTTATCTTCTAACTGATATGTTATAATTGCTTCGTTTGTATTTGTATCTTCATTAATATCAGAAACATTATTTGCTTTTGGATCAGCATACTCATATACATAAGATAAATTTCTATCTATTGCAAATTCTTTATCTTGAATTTTTACTTTATCTACATGTAGTTTGTTAATACCAGTTTTGTTTGGTTCTAATGTTAATTTATATACACCATCTTCGCCTTTAGTAACATTATGCTCTTGAGAGTCTATTACTATTGTATCTACATCTTCATATGACATTAAACTATTTTCAAATGTAATATTTACTTTTGAACCTATTGGTACTCTCTTTGTAATTGTAAGATTCTTAACTCTAAAGTTAGATTCTTCTTTCTTAGTGATTTCTATTTCTTGTTCTTTAAATATTTCGCTAGTTACTTTACCATTTTCACTTAATGAATAGTTATTTTCTACTTTTATAGTATATTTCTTTCCAGGTACTAAATCACTAAATGTGTAACTATTCTTTCCTGAATGTATTTTATCGCTCTTCTTTTCTGTTTTTCCATCACTTATTAATAACACATAACTATCTTTTAATGCATTATCATCATCTTTTATATCAAAATCTACAGTTACACTATTTTCTTGGTTATTTGCTGTAAAGTTTGACATTGTAGGTTTATCTTTTAAAACTTCTACTTCTACTGATGGACTAGTACTTTCAAAGTTGCCTTCAGTTATAACTCTAGAACCACTTAATATTACTGAAGTTATTTTAAATTCTTGTTTGCCGGCTTTGTTATTAGCTACTATATCTACATAGTAACTATGTTCTTCATTATCTTCAATAGTATTTACAGTATATTCTATTCCATTTGATTTTTCATCTTTTAAATCTTGAATAATAACTTTTTCTGGTACAAGTGAAGTATTATTTTTGCTATTAAATCTTAACTCAATTTTTTCATTTTTAGCAAAATATGTTTCTTCTTTTCCTGATTTATTAAATGTTTTAACATCACTTATACTTAGACCATAATTTGATACTAGAGTGAATTTTTGGTCTTTAGTAGTTTTTCCTTCATGTTGTCCTTTTTCGATTGTATCATAGTCTAAATCATAACTTACTTCTACATTTAATATGTGTTCTTCATCTGTATTAATATTATTTACTAAGAAGGTGTTTTGACCTTTATTAAGTGTTTGTTCTTGATCATGAACTTTAGCTAATCCTGATGTCATTGCACCATCTGGATCATTTACAGTAATAGTAAATAATACAGCATTTTGCTCCAATAGATCTGTTGAAGTAATATCAATTGTAGGTTTATCTTTTAAAATTTCAATTATATCTTCTTTTGAGCTTGATGTTTCAACAGATAAGTCATCTCCAAAGTATACTTTTGTTACTTTTAGACTTTTTACTTGTGAAGTATCTGATACGTTATATGAAATTTTGTATTTATTAGTATTTTCACCAACTGGTACTAAAGCAAACTCTTCTATTTCATTTATAACTACTTTAGTTGGTACTTTACCCGTATTAGATTCTATTTTATATGTAATATCAATTGTTTCTAATTTATCTGGATATTTTTCTGAAATATCTTCTGTAGTTACCATTGTAGCTGGTGTTATTTCTACTGTTTTATCATCACTTGAAATTATTTCATCACTATGTGTTTGGCCATCTACTCTATCAAAATCTGCTTTTACTACTACATTATATATTCCTGATTGTGAAACTGTAAATGCTGCTTCAACTTCTTCTGGATTTAGACTCTTTTCTGCTACGAGTTCGTTTTTATCATTTTGTAATACTATATTTAGTCCTGTTATTGTATTATCATTATCTGTTAATTCAAAACGAACTTTAATATTAGAGTTGTCTACATTTTCTAATTCTAATACTTGTGCTTGTGGTTTATCCTTAAATATTACAACTGATTGTTCTTTATCAAGTTTAATAGTTGCTTTATTTGTTAATACTATGTCTGTAATAGTTATTTCTTTTCTTACATCAACATTTTCCGCACCATATGAATATTCAATTAAATATGTGTCTTTTTGACCTTCTACTGGTTTTACTTGATGTTCTTCTCCATCTATTATAACTCCATATATTGAATAAATAGATTCATTAGTAGCTTCAAATTTTATGTTAGCATTAAATAATGTTTGTCTTTCTATACTGTCTACAATAAAGTTATTTGCTTTTAACTTATAGTCTGATATAGATTGAACATTTCCTTGTGTTGCAAATGTTTTTGTATTTTGATGTTCTTTATCACTATTATTTCTATCTCTATCATAAGTTATTTCTAATTCAACGTTATATATTTTAAGTTCTTCAAGATTTAAAGTATATTCTTTTATATTTTGTGAAACTTCAGTTTCTATTACTTCATCATTTTCAGTGTTTTTAGCTTTAATTTTTCCACTTACAAAGCTTGAGTCTTTGTCTATCATTTCATATGTTACTCTAACTTGACTTGTAGAAGTATCAACTTTAAAGTTTTCAATACTTAATACATCTTTCAATATTTCAACTGTAGAATTATGGCTTACTGTTACATTGTCTCCAAGCTCATATTCTAATCCTGTTACATTTAAAGTTTCATCTCCGGCTGTTGTTCCTGTTGTGTATTTAACTTTGTATTTACCATCTTCTACTTCTTCAGCACTATATTTTGTTCCATTTATTTCTATTTTTGAAACTTTCTCGTCTGTGTTAGATTTAACTTCATAAGTAACTTCTATTTCCGCTTCTTTTTCTGCATAAGTAGGTATTATATCTTTTGAAATGCTTGCTACTATTTGTGTTTTAGCTGTAGTTTCATTTAGAACTTCTTTTATATGTTCTTCACCATCTATTCTGTCATAATCTGCTACTACCTGAATAGTATATGTTCCTGCTTTTTCTATGTTTTCAAATGTTACACTTGTAGAACTATTAGTAATTTCTGTTTCTTTAGCTGTTTTACCATTTGAATTTACAAGTAATACTTTTGCATTTTTCATTATGTTTGAATTATCTATTACTTGGAAATTTACTGTTATATTATTTTCTTTTACTATTGCATTTAGGTCAGTTACCTCTGGTTTATCTTTAAATATTTCATATTTTGCACCATTTTCAAGCGTTAATTCTACACCATTTACTAATGTTACATCTGTAATAGTAAATTCTTGTTTTACTTCTCTTTCATAGTCTATTAATGCATAGCCTACTCCATCTTTATATTCAACTACGTAATCTTTTCCACCAACTTTTACAGATTTTACTTGGTAATTTCCTTCGTTTGTACTGTTAAATGTTACTTTTGCTTTAGATTCATCTTTTATAACTTCAACTTTTGTAATGTCAAATGTTAGATTATAGTTGCTAATAAATTGAATTTCTGTAGGTTTAAAAATTTTAGTCATATCGTATTGGTTCTTTGAATTGTTATGATTGTCATCTAAGTCATATTCTCCTACTATTTTTAGCTCATGTTTATTGTTTGATAAGCTATTAAGTTCAATTGTATTTAAATCTTTACTTAATGGTTTTTCTATTACATCTTCTTTAGTTACTGTATCTGTTATTACAACTTTTGCACCATCTAGCACTGCACTGTCTGCATCTGTAAATATAAATGTTACTTTAGCTTCTCCATATGTATCATCAAATTTATATTCTGTTATACTTGGAATTTCTTTTAATACATAAGTTGCTTCTTGTTTTTCTACATTTACTTCTCCAGATGTATATTTAATGTTTTGAGCATCTAAAGTAAGCGCCCCATTTTCATTTGGTGCTGTATAGCTTATTTCATATTTGTTTTCCTCTTCAAGTTTTGTAGCACTACAAACAGTATCATTTACTTTAATACTTTCGATTTCTTCATCTGTATTAGATGTAATTGTAAGTTTCATCTTAAATGTTTCATTTTTATTTACGTATTCTGGTGCTTCTACAGATTCTACTTGTGCTTTAATATTTACTGTAGTTGTAGCTGAGCCAATTGCCTCTTTAGTATTATGGTTTATGCCATCTACTATTTCATAATCTGCACCAATTTCAATTGTGTATTCTCCTGCTTTATATTCACCTTCTGATGTAAATTCTACATCTCTTGCCCCTTTATCTAAAGCTTTTTCTTCAACAAGTTTTCCATCTTTATCTAATAATCTTGCACTTAAAGCTGTAACTGTATTTTTATTATCTTCTAATGTAAATGTAGCAGATATTTTCTTTAAGTCTTCTGATACTGAAGCCTCTACTTCTGCTGTTGGAGCATTTTTAAATACTTCAAAACTTTGTGCTTCATCTAATGCAAGCTCAATATCATTTTCTACTTTTACGCCTGTAATATTATATGTTTTATTTGCTGGCTCATCATATGGAATTCTTGCAACATATTTTCCATCTTCTACACTTACTTCATATTCAGTTTCATCTATTACTATAGATTTAGTATTATAATTTGCTGCATTTGTACTGCTAAATGTTACTATTACTTCTTTTTTGTCAGCATCTACAACTACTTTTTCAACTTTTACTTGTGTATTATATTTAGTAACTACATCAATTTCTTGCTCACTAAATATTTCAGATAATTCATGAGTATTTAAATTATTTTCTTTATCTTCATCTTGGTCATATGTTCCTTTAAGTTTTACTGCATATTTTCCATTTTCTAGTTCTTTTAATTCTACCGTATTTAGACCTAATTCTATCTCATGTGTTAATACTTCTTCTCCTTTATCGTCTACAATAACTAGCTTAGCATTATCTAATAATGCATCTTCATTATTTATGAAGTTAAATGTTATATTTTGGTCTTTTACAAGTTTATTAAATGTATAATTTTCTATACTTGGTTTATCTTTTAATACATAGTATTCTGATTCTACAGGCTCTTTTAATACTACAGTTTCGCCATTGTACATTACAACTGATACTTCATATTTATTTACTCCATAACCAGTTGAAACTGCTGGAATAGAAACTAAATATGTTCCATCGTCATTTTTTGTTGCAGTATATAACGCGTTACCTACATTAACACCTGTTGGGCCATTATCATTATTTGACTCTATTGTGTATATAACATTTACATTTGAGCCTTTTTCTACATAATAATTTTCAACTTTAGCATCTGTAATACTTGCTACTGTTGCTATTTTTGCTGTTGTTTCTCCTATCTTATCTTTGTTTTCATGTGTTAGTCCATCATCTAGTTTATAATCTGCGCCAACCTCAATTGTATATTCTCCTGCTTTAAATATTCCTTTTTCTAATGAAGTAAAGCTTGCAGTTTCTGCATCATTATCTATATCTCTTGTTTCAATTACATCGCCTTTTGGATTTATTAATTTTATATTTAAGTCTGTTAATGTTTTATCATTATCTGTTAATGTAATATTGGCTGTAATTGTCTCTTGATTTTCATCTACTTGAGCATTTAACTTAGCTGATGGTTTATCTTTAAATATTACTACACTATTTTGCAAGTCTGTAAATTCTTTTAAGTTATCTAGAACTGCTTTTGTAAGTTTAAACTCAGTTCTTTCTTCATTTTCATAAGGTATTTCTAATGTATAAGTAGTACCTTTCTTTGTAATATCTGTATAAGTTACACCATTTATCTCTACTTGGTTTACATAGTAGTCTGTATATTCGTCATTATCTTCTGATGCATTTGTGCTTTCAAAAGCTAATTTTACTTTTTTATTTTCTCTATTTACTTCTTCAATTCTAAAGTTTTCTAAAGTAAAATTATATTCACCAATTATTTCAAATTGGCCTTTTTGTGCAAGCACTTCATCCTGATTCTCAGATTCTGCTGATGAATCTGAGTCAAAGTCATAAGTAATATATATTTCTACATCATACTTATTAAACTCTTTTATATCTTGTAATAAGAAAGAGGTATTGTCTTTTGTATTAAATGTATATTCTTTTCTTTCACCAGTTTCTTTATCTATAATTACATATTTTCCGCTTACAAATGTATTTTCCTCATCATTAATAGTAAATGATAATAATGGATTATCTTTATTACCACCAACTGTTAAATTACTTACTGTTGGAACAGTAGATTTTAATACTTCAACTTGTGATGTGTAATTAACATTTGCACTCTTACCATTTACAAAGTTTATTCTTGATGCAACTAAATCTTTAACTCCCGCTTCTTCAGGTGCTATAACATTTACTTTATATACTCCGTCTGATACTTTTTCTACTTTGTATGGTACTTCATTTACAACAATTGTATCAACTTCTGCATCTGTATTTGTACGTAAAGTATATGTTACTTCAAGTGCCTTTCCTTTTTGTGCATATTTTGCAGAGCTGCTGCTTTCTATCATAGCACCAGTTGCTACTTCAGCTGTTGCCCTTACAATTGTTTCATTATTATGTGTTTGACCATCTACTGCATCATAGCTTGCTACAACTTCTACAGTGTAATTTCCAGCAGTATAGTAATTTCCAGCATTTTCAAATGTTACAACTGCATTATCTGTTATTGATTCTCTTTTAATTTCCTCATTATTTGAATCTAATAGTCTTACATATACATCTTTTGCTATTTTATCTTCATCTATAATTGTAACATCTGCTTTTATGCTCTTTAAATCATCTGCTACAGTTGCTATAGCAATTGCTTTTACTGATTTAAATACTACTACAATGTTTTCTTTATCAATTGTAAAGTCTTGTAGGTTATTTAATATTGCCTTCTCTAATACTAGCTCTGTTCTAGTAATTTGTGTATATGGCACTTCTACTGTATAAGTTGTTCCACTCTTTACAACATTTTCATATGTAGTTCCATTTATAACTACTGTATCTACATAGTAATCTTCAAATTCATCGTTATCTTCTGATGCGTTTGTGCTTTCAAATTGAAGCACAATTAGTTCTTTTTGTGTATCTATTTCTTTAACTCTAAGATTGTTAAATGTAAATTTATAATCTCCTATTGCTTCAAATTGTTTTTCAGCAAGTAATTTTTCCTCACTATTATCTGCATTTTCTTTATTTGAATCAAAGTCATATGTAATAAATACATCTACATCATATTTTGTAAATTCTTTTATATCTCTTAATTCAAATGATAATGTTTCTAATGAATCAAAAGTAATTTCATAAGATTTTTTATCTTCTGTATTAGTAATAACAATTCTTCCCTTTACAAAAGTATTTTCTTCATCTGACACCATAAATGAAAGTACAGGTTTTTCTAATGTAGTATCTACTGCAATACCACCTACTTGTGGCTGAGTATTCTTTAATACATCTACTTTAATTGTACTTGTTACATTTATAACTTCATCTTCTGAATATACAAGTTCTGTTAGGTTGTATTCATATTCTCCTGCAGTTTCTTGTGTGCTAACAATTACTTCATATTTACCTTCAGCTGTTTTAGTTGGTGTAGCTACTGCTCCATTTATTTTAACAGATTGTAATTCTTTATTTGCATTAGATTTAATTTCATATTTTAATGTTATTATGCTTTCTTTAGGAACATAGTAATTTGCAGTTTCTGCATTTACTACTGTTGCAAGTATTTCAACTTTTGCATTTTTACTTGCTATAACCTCATCTTTATGTGTTTTTCCATCTACTCTATCATAATCTACAAGTATTTCTACTGTGTATTCTCCAGCTTTAAATGCATCTGATTTACTTGTAAATTCAACTTCTTTTGCATATTCTTCTATAGTTTTAGTTTCTATAATATTTCCTTCAGAATCTAATAATCTTGCATATACTGCTTTTACTACATCATCTGTATCTATAACATCAAATGTAGCCTTTATGCTATTCATATAATCTGATACTTCTATATTAATATCTGAAACTGGTTTATTCTTAAATACTAAAATGCTATCTTGTTTTAAATCTGTAAATTCTTTTAAATTTCCAAGAATTACTTTATCTAAATTTAATTCTAATCTTGTATCTTCTTCATATGGAATTTCTACTGTATATGTATCGCCAACTCTAGATGAAACAGCATATTCAGTTCCATTTATATATACCTTTTCTATGTTATATTTTGATGTATTTGTACTTTCAAAAGCAACCTCAATTACTTTTTTATCTGTATCAATTTTAGATAATTTAAAGTTTTGTAATTCAAAATTATATTCACTTATAACTTCAAAATTGCTATTTGCAGTTAAAACATCTTGATGTTCTGAGCCTTGTGTTTTATCTGAATCTAAGTCATAAGTTATATTAATTTCTATAGAATATTCTTTTGATTCTTGTATGTTTTTAAGTGTAAAAGATGTATCATCTTTTGAAGTTATTTCTAATTCTTGTTTTTCATTAGTTTCAGTATTAGTAATTATTACTTTTCCACTTACAAATGTATCTTCTTCATCATTAATATTAAATGAAAGTACAGGATTTTTTGGATCACTATCATTTACTGTAATATTGCTAATTGATGGTTTAACATCTCTTAATACATCTATTTCTACTGTATTTGTAGCTGGTGTTTGCTCATTTGCATATACAAGTCTTGTTGTATTAAAAGCAAATTTACCATATTTTTCTGGTGCATTTACTACTACTGTATATGTACCATCGGCATTTTTAGTTGCTGGTAAAATATTATCATTTACAGTAATTCCAGTTACAGTTTCTTCTGAATTTGTACTAATTGTATATGTAATTGTTAGTTCTTCACCTTTTTGTGCATAATATTTACTTATTTTAGCTTCATCTATATTTGCATAAATTGGTACTGCAATCTTTGCCTCTCCTAGTTTTTCATTTTTATGTTCTATACCATCTGCTGTATCATAATCTGCATATACTTCAATTGTGTGTGTTCCGGCATCATATATGTTTTCAGAGTTAAATGCAATCTCTTCAGCTGTAACCTCTAATTTTGCTGTATCTAGTTGGTTACCTTTTGTATCTAATAGTTTTGCATATAATGTACCATTTATTATAGTATTTTCATCATCTATTACTTGTAGTGATGCATTTATTGTTCTTAGTCCATCTACTAAGTCACGAGTTACTTTGCTATGAACTTTAGCAGTTGGAACAGTTTTAAACACTACAACAGTGTTATTTTCATTAACTGCAAATCCTTGTGAATTATTTAATATAACTTCTTGAACTTTTAACTCTTGTCTATCAGTATTATTAAATGGTATCTCTACTGTATAAGTTGTTCCATCTCTTGAAGCACTATATGAGTTTCCATTTATCATTACATCTTTTACATAGTAATTTTTTGCTTCTTCAGCAAGTGTAGTAGTAAATTGTAATACAACTACATTTCTTTCTCTATTTACATTTTGAAGTTTTAAATTACTAAAGTTAAATTCAAAGTCACCTAATAATTCAAATTCATCTTCTGCGAATAATTCTTCTTGTTGATTTTCTGAATCTACTGCCTTATCTTGATCTAAGTCATAAGTTAAATATATCTTAACATTATACTTTCTAAAATCTTTTGCATCTATTTCATATACTGTTTCTTTAACATCTGTAAATGTAATCGTTTTTTCTTCACTTGTTTCTTTATCTGTAATTACAATTCTACCACTTACAAATGTATCTTCTTCATCAGTAATAGTAAATGCTAGTGTTGCTTTATCTCCTTCTTTTTCAACAACAGATAAGCCTTCTACTACTGGTTTTATAGATTTTAAAACTTCATATTCAGAAGTATAACTTGTTTCTACTTCTCCTTCAGTTTCAAATATTACTTTTGTTATATCTAATTCTGCACTTCCTGCTGTTTGAGGCGTGTTAAAGCTTACTGTATAAGTTCCATCACTATTTTTTGTAGCATTTAAAGTTACACCATTTATTACAAATGATGTTATTGTATCTTCAGTATTAGCCTCAACTGTATATATTACTTCAACATTTTGTACTTTTTGTACATATTTGTTATCTATAGAACTACTTACAATAGTTACTTTTGCAGGTTCCTTGATTGTCTCTTTATATTCAACTACTTTAGACTCTTCTTTTCCATCACCTAAATCATATTTAACTTCTACTTTTACTTTATATTTTCCAGATTTATTAATATCAAACTCTACTTCTGTTTGACCTTTTTCTAACACTTTTTGCTCTACTATATTTCCTTCTTCATCAGTTAAATATACAGTTACGCCATTTATAGTATCCTCTGCATCTTGACTTGGAACTTTAACTTTCATTTTTGAGTCGCTAAATTCTACTTCAATATCACCAATTTCTGGCTCTTTCTTTAAATAAACATATTCTAACTCTTTATTTACATCATAAGATGCACCATTTTGTAATATAACTCCATCAATAGTTATATTGTTTTTACCTTTTGCGCCTTTTTCTAATGCTACTTGATAAGTATCACCAATTTTAGTTACTTGGTATTTTTGTTCATTTATAATTACATATTCTACATCATAATATGAATCATATGAATTTTTAAAGCTTACAACTAATGCTTCTTTATCTGTTACTTTTTCTGTTACTTTATAGTCTTTACCTATAAATCCATAATCTGCATTTAGAATAAAGTCTTGATTTACAAGTGTTTTGCTTCCTCCATTAGCTTCTGGTTTTCCATAGGCATCACTATCTAAATCATATTTTACTTCAACTTTTATATTGTATTTTTTATCTTTCTTTAATTTATCTAATACATATGTATTTTTTCCATTTACTAATCTGTCTGATTCAAATACTATATTTCCTTCTTCATCTGTAATTATAACTTTACCACTCTTTAATGCGCCATCTTCATCTTTAACATTTACAGATATTTCAGGTATTTTCTTTTTTGAATCAATTGATAAACCATCAAACTTTGGTA
>CANQZZ010000026.1 GCA_947628465.1 uncultured Clostridia bacterium | reverse complement strand
TTATACATTAAGGACTTGTGTAAGACTAAATTATATTTACTATTCTCATAATTGCTTTTACTTTTTCACTTGACGAATGCAAAAAGTTAGATAAAAAAACTAAAAAACCCTTTTAAAAAATAGTAAAAAGATATATAATGTTACAAATGTTTATTTTTAGGGAGAATTTATGAATAAGAAATGGGAATTTTATGAACCAAATGAAGAAAAAGCAAAAGAAATATCAAATAAATTTAATATATCTTACTTACTTGCAAAAATATTAGTAAATAGAGGGATAGTAGAAGACGAGCAAATAAGGGTATTTTTAAATCCAGTAAGAAACGATTTCCACGATCCGTTTTTAATGCCAGATATGGAGATTGCGGTAGATAGAATAATAAAAGCAATAAACAACCATGAAAAAGTTATAATATATGGTGACTATGATGTTGATGGAATAACAAGTACCACTGTTTTAAAAAAATTCTTATTTGAAAGAGGATTAGATGTAGACTACTATATTCCTAATAGATTAGAAGAAGGATATGGTCTAAATAAGGAAGCAGTAGAAAAAATCATTAAACAAAAATATACATTAATGATAACAGTAGACTGTCGGAATATCTGGAATAGAAGAAATAGAATATAGTAATAAATGTGGATTAGAAACCATTGTAACAGACCACCATGAGCAATTAGAAGAACTTCCAAATGCACTTGCAGTAATTGATGCAAAAAGAAATGATAACAAATATCCATTTAGAGGACTTGCAGGTTGCCGGAGTAGTATTTAAATTAATACAAGCAATATCAATTAAACTAGGATTAAATGATAATGAGTATCTAAAATATTTAGACATAGTATGTGTTGGAACAATATCTGATATAGTTCCATTAGTTGATGAAAATAGAGTAATTACTAAATTAGGATTAATGCTTATTGCACAAACTAAGAATATAGGGCTTAAAACTTTAATAAAAGAATCAGGATATAAAAAAATAGATTCTAGCACAATTTCATTTGGCGTAGCACCTAGAATAAATGCATGTGGTAGAATGGGATATCAAAACGAAGCTTTAAAATTATTTTTAACAAATAATATACAAGAAGCAAGAGAAATTACAATAAATCTTAATAAATACAATGTAGAAAGACAAGCAAAAGAAAAAGAAATTTTCAAACAAGCACTTTCAGAACTTGAAAAAGAAGATGTAAATAATTTAAGTAGCATAGTATTAAGCGGAAACAATTGGCATCATGGCGTAATAGGAATAGTTGCATCAAAAATAACAGAAAAATTTTTCAAACCTACAATACTTATATGCTTTGAAGGTGATGAAGGAAAAGGCTCAGGAAGAAGCCTTCCTGGATTTGACTTACATGATGCATTAATAAAATGTAGCAAGTATTTAGAAAAATATGGTGGACACGAAATGGCAGTCGGCGTTTCACTAAAGCGAGAAATGTTTGATGATTTCAAAAAGAAATTTGAAGAAATTGCAGTATCAAAAGATATAAAAAATATAGTTCCAGTTATAAAAATAGATGGGGTAATTACAGCAAAAGATATCACTAAAGATGCAGTTAAAGAATTAGAAAAATTAGAACCATTTGGTGAAAAAAATAAAACACCAATATTTGTATATAAAAATTTAAAGATAGACTCAATAAGAGCTCTGTCAGAAGGTAAACATTTGAAACTTACTTTAAAAGATAATAACTTTTTAATAAATGCAATTGGATTTAATTTGGGACATCTATCAGAAGAATATACAATCGGTGATAAAATAGATGTAGCAGGAGTATTAGAAATAAATACATTCGGAAATCAAGAATTAGTACAAATAAACATTAAAGATATTATGAAATCAATATAACAAGTAAGTAAAAAGAAAGGGATTTGTATATGCAAAAAGAAGAAATTACAATAGACAAACTCATAAAAAAAGTAAAAGAGTATAATCGTAAATCAGATAGTAATTTAATAAGAAAAGCTTATGAATATGCGAAAAATAGTCATAAAGAGCAAAAAAGAATGTCAGGAGAAGAATATATAGTCCATCCTTTAGAGGTAGCATATATTTTAGCAGAATTAAAACTAGATGATAATTCTATTGCTTCGGCACTTCTTCATGATGTTGTAGAAGATACTAAAATAACACACGAAGATATAGTAAATGAATTTGGACAGGAAATTGCAGAGATGGTAGAAGGTGTTACTAAACTTGGTAAAATCCAATATTCTAGTGTAGAAGAACAACAAGTAGAAAACTACAGAAAAATGTTTCTTGCTATGGGAAAAGATATAAGAGTAATACTTATAAAACTTGCAGATAGACTTCATAATATGAGAACATTAAAGTATTTAAAAAGAGATAGACAAATTGCAAATGCTAAAGAAACTATGGATTTATATGCACCACTTGCAAATAGATTAGGTATATATTCTTTAAAATGGGAACTTGAAGATTTAGCTTTTAGATATTTATATCCAGAAGAATATAGAGAATTAGTAGAAGGCATAGAAAAGAAAAGAGAAGAACGTCTAGAATTTATCGAAAAAATTATGGACGAAATAAAAGTTGCTTTGAAGAAGGAAAAAATAGAAGCAGAAATAAAAGGTAGGGCAAAACATTTATATAGTATATATAGAAAAATGAAAAGAGATAATATAACACTTGATCAAGTATATGATTTATTTGCACTTAGAATAATTGTAAATTCAGTAAAAGACTGCTATGCAGCACTTGGAGTAGTACATGATTTATATACACCAATGCCAGGAAGATTTAAAGATTATATATCTGTACCAAAACCAAATATGTATCAATCAATACATACAACACTTTTAGGACCAAATGGAACACCATTTGAAGTACAAGTTCGTACATGGGACATGCATCAAGTTGCTGAGTTTGGTATCGCTGCACACTGGGCATATAAAGAGGCAAATAATAAAACAGGAAAAAAATCTAATGTTATAGTATCAGATGATAAACTTGCATGGCTTAGAGAAACATTGGAATGGCAACAAGATATGCAAGACCCAACTGAATTTTTGAAAACATTAAAAACAGAGTTGTTTGAGGATGAAGTATATGTATTTACACCAAAAGGCGAAATAAAAACGCTTCCAAGAGATGCAACACCTATAGACTTTGCTTATGCAATACATGCAGAAGTTGGACATAGAATGATTGGTTGTAAAATAAATAGTAAAATGATGCCAATTGTTACTAAATTGAAAAGCGGAGATATTGTAGAAATAATTACATCAGATACTGCAAAAGGACCAAGTAGAGATTGGCTTAAATTTGTAAAAAGCTCAAGTGCAAAAACAAAAATTTCTCAATGGTTTAAAAAGGCAGAAAGAGAAGAAAACATTATAAGAGGTAAAGAAACTATTGATAAAGAAATAAAAAGAATAGGCATGTCACATAGTGATTTATTTAAAACTGAGTGGATAAACAATGTATTAGAAAGATATCATTTTGCAAATACTGATGATATGTTTGCAAGTATTGGATTTGGAGCAATATCACCAGGAAAAATAATTGCAAGATTACTAGAAGAGTATAAAAAAGAGCATGAAGAAGTAATCATTGAAGAGAAACTTAAAGAGTTAACAAGCAAAAAATCAGCAGTAAAGAAAGCACCAAAATCAGGTGTAATTGTAAAAGGAATAGACAATTGTTTAGTTAAATTTTCAAGATGTTGTAATCCAGTTCCGGGTGATGAAATAATAGGATATATCACAAAAGGAAGGGGCGTATCTATTCATAGAACTGACTGTGTTAATATACAAAGCCTATTGCAAGATGAAAATAGAATAATAGATGTAGCTTGGTATAATGAAGAAGCACCTGGTACATATAATGTTGATATAGAAATATTATCAAATGACAGAAAAGGGTTGCTTTCTGATATTGTAAAAGAAATAACTTCACAAAAAATTAATATAATGGGAGTAAATACAAAAACAAGTAAAGAAAGAATTGCAACAATCGAGGTTACATTAGAAGTAGAAAATATAGAACAAATGAGTAAAGTTATTAAAGCTATTAGGAAGATTGATAGTGTATATGAGGTTAAACGTAAAAAATAAGGAAGTGTACAAATGATACTAAAAAGAGTTAAAGTAGCAGTGCCAATGGTTTTAGAAACAAATTGCTATATTGTGCAAGATGAAGAAACAAAGGAAACAATGGTAGTTGACCCAGGTGGAGAAGTAAATAAAATTTCAGAAATGTTAGATGCAATGCATTCTAAACTAAAATATATAGTTCTAACCCATTGCCACCGGAGACCATATAGCAGGAGTTGAAGAGTTAAAGGCAAAATATGGAGGGCAAGTTTTAATTCATTTTGAAGATGCTGAAGGACTTAAAGATCCAGCAGTTAATTTATCTAGTTATATTGGACTAGGAGAAATTTCGATAGAAGCGGATTCTAGATTAAATGATAATGATTTAATTCATGTAGGAAACATAGAAATAAAAGTACTTCATACTCCAGGACACACAAAAGGTGGGATTTGCCTGTATATAGAAAAAGAAAATTTAATACTTTCAGGAGATACAATATTTAAAGGAACATGGGGAAGAACAGATTTACCCACAAGCGATTTTGAGTCAGTAATTAACTCAATTACAGAAAAAATAATGACACTTCCAGATGACACAATAATATATCCAGGTCATCGGAAAATCAACAATGGTAAAAGAGGAAAAACCAATATATTTAGAATTACAACCAAGAGGATATTAATTTAAAAGTTATGAGAGGAGAAAAATTATGAATAAAGTAGAACCAAAAACATTATCAGGTTTTATGGAACTTCTGCCAAATGAGCAAGTTCTATTTAACCAAATGTTAGATAAAATAAGAAATTCGTATGAAAAATTCGGATTTTTACCAATAGATACACCAGTAATTGAATCTTCAGATGTACTTCTTGCAAAAGCAGGAGGAGAAACTGAAAAACAATTATATTCATTTACAAAAGGTGATAGTAATTTAACATTAAGATTTGATTTAACAGTACCACTTGCAAAATATGTTGCACAGTATTATAACCAAATTACATTTCCTTTTAGAAGATATCAAATAGGAAAAGTATATAGAGGTGAAAGAGCTCAGCGTGGTAGATTTCGTGAGTTTTATCAATGTGATATTGATATAATAGGCGATAGCTCACTAAATATAATAAATGATGCAGAAATACCAGCTGTAATGTATGAAACATTTAAAAGTTTGGGGTTGCCAAATCTTTCAATACATATTAATAACAGAAAAATATTAAATGGACTATTTGAAGAAGCAGATGTAAAAGATAAATCAGTAGATATAATGAGAACAATTGATAAAATAGAAAAAATAGGAAAAGAAACAGTAATTGCAATATTTAAAGACGACTATAACATGCAAGATGAAAGTATAAATACAATAATTAATTTTATAGAAATAAATGGTACAACTGATGAAAAAATAGAAAAGTTAGAAAATTTAGGAATAGAGAACGAATTATATAAAACAGGAGTAAGTGAATTAAAAGAAGTAGTAAAATATATAAGATTATTCAATGTGCCAGATGAAGTATTTGAAATTGATTTAAGCATAGCAAGAGGTCTTGACTATTATACTGGAACAGTTTATGAAACATTTTTAAATGACTATAAATCAATAGGAAGCATTTGCTCAGGTGGAAGATATAATGATTTAGCAGGATACTATACAGATAAGGAACTTCCAGGAGTAGGAATGTCAATAGGACTTACAAGACTATTCTTTATACTAAATGATATAGGATTAGTAAAAGTAGATAAAGATGCAATATCAGATATTTTAGTAGTATCTATGGTAGAAGATTTAAGTAAATCTATAGAAGTAGCAAATGAATTAAGAAATGCTGGAATAAACACAGAAATATATTTTGACGATAAAAAAATAAAAGCAAAATTTAAGTATGCAGATAAATTAAAAATACCTTATGTTATAGTAATAGGTGAAGATGAAATTAAATCAGGTCTGCTAACTATAAAAGATATGAAGCAAGGCACACAAGAACAAATGAAGATAGAAGATATAATAAAAAAATTAAAGTAAAAATGAATAAAATATTAGAGGCAAAAGGGCTAGATGCTCTTTTGCCTTTTACTTTTTAAGTCATATAAAAAGATATCAAGAATAAATATTAATATAGATTATTTTAGGGGAGTTATATATGAATATAGCGGTTATAAGTATAAAAGATATTTTTAAATATGTGCTCAAAATAGGAATTATAGTTTGTTTAATATATATGTGCATACAATTAGTAAATATTTCTAAAAATACTAGTGCTGATATAAATCAAAATAAATTAAAAGAAACATTAGACGATGGCGTGCAAAAAATTAATAATTATTCATTTTTAGATTGTTTAGATATATCTATGTCTTTATTCTCATATAAAAAAGATAATGATATGAGAACTAAAATATTAACAAATACAGATATTTTGGCAATGGGAACAGGGATATTTGATAAATCTATTTTTCAAAATACTGATTTAGTTATAAACGAAGAAGAACTTACAATAGATGATGCAGAAGAATTAGCAAGTAAGATAGAAGAACTTCCAAGCAATGTAACTACTGAGGAAGTTGAAAAGAATAATATAACACCTAAATATACGACAAGCTATTCGAGTGTAAAAATAAACAACCAAAGTGATTATGAGCTGACTGAAACTATTTTAAAACCAGATATAGAAATAAAAAACAAAAAAGATATATTAATATATCATACACACACTTGCGAAAGCTATACACCAAGTGAGCGGATATGAATATGTATCAAGTGGAAACTATAGAACAACTGATTTAGATAAAAATGTTGTAAGGGTAGGAACAGAACTTACAAATTATTTAACCAAAAAAGGATTTAATGTAACACATAACACTACATATCATGATTATCCTGCATATTCTGGCTCATATACAAGGTCCTTAGAAACAATACAAAATATACTAGCAAATGAAGATACGCAAATAGTAATAGATTTGCACAGAGATGCAGTAGGAAGCTCAAATGAATATGCACCAACAGTCAAACTTAATGATAAATATGCTGCCCAAATGATGTTTGTTATTGGAACAGATGGTGGAGGGCTAGAACATCCAAATTGGAAACAAAATTTAAAAATGGCAGTAAAAATTCAAGAAAAAGCAAATGAAATGTATCCAGGATTATTTAGGCCAATAATAGTTAGAAATTCAAGATACAATCAACATTTAACAACTGGTTCATTTATTATAGAAGTAGGAGCAACAGGAAATACTTTGGATCAATGCATATTAAGTATGCAATGCCTAAGCAATATTTTTGCAGAAGTATGTAAATAGTGTTTTGCATAAAATTAGATTTAAATACTTTTAAAACGTAAAAGTAAAAAATTTATTTAAAAAAGGTTGTAAAAAAATAAGTTAATTGATATACTTATATCAGTAAAAATAAGTATATCAATTTTATTTTTAGGAGGTATTATTATGAGTGAAAAAGAAATAAAAGAAGTAAAAGAGGAAGAAGTAAAAAACACTACTGAAGTAGAGGCAGATGGAATACAAATATCAGACGACGTTGTTGCAATAATTGCAGGTAAAGCAGTTTCAGAAGTAAATGGAGTTGCTGGAATGTCAGGAGGATTTGCAGGAGGAATTACAGAAGTATTAAGTGGAAAGAAAAATCTATCAAAAGGTATAAAAGTTGAAATTGTAGATAAAGAAGCAAAAGTAACAGTTAATATAATTGTAGAATATGGTGTTAGAATACCAGACGTTGCATTTGAAATACAAACAAGAGTTAAAAAAGCAGTAGAAGCAATGACAGGATTAACAGTAAGCAATGTAAATGTACATGTACAAGGAGTTAAAACATCAGAAGATAAGGAAGAACCATCAGAAGAAGAATAAATAAAGGAGATAATATAAGATGAAGTTTTTTGATAAATTTAATTTAGTACTATTTTCAATAATAATATTAGTAATATCTTTATTAATATGTATATTAACATTTGGTTGGTTAGATTTAGATTTTGTAATTGATGGAATAAAATATGTATTTATGAATTCAACAGCAAACAATATAGCATTAGGAGTATCTATTGTATTAATACTATTATCAATAAAGTCAATATTCTTTAATTCATTTTCAAAAGGAGGAAATGAAGCTAAAGATGGAATCTTATTAGAAAATGATAATGGAAAATTATTAGTTTCAAAAGATACAGTTGAAAGTCTAACAAATTCAGTTGTAAAATCTTTTGGAAGCACAGAAAATTCTATGACAAAAATAGATGTAGATGCTGAAAATCATGTAAAAATATATATTACTTTGTTTGTATATCCAGATGCAGTTATAAAAGAGTTATCAAGCAAATTACAAACTAGTGTAAAACAAACAATTAAGAAATCTTTAGATTTAGATGTAACAGAAGTAAACATTAGAATAAAAAACATAAGTGTTAAAAAAGAACCAAATATAAAAGAATAAAGGGATGTTAATATGGAAGAGTTTAAATATTTTTTAAAAAAATATAGGGGAGCAATAATTGGAGGATTAGTTGCATTAGTTGCATTAATATTAAATCTCCATAAAATATTAATATGGATTGCAATTATAATAATAGGTATAATACTTGGAAATTATATTCAAAACAACAAAGAATTTGTAAAAGATAAAATAAAATCATATATAGATAAGTTATAGTTTTAATCGGAGGAAAATAATGAACAGATCTAAAGCAAGAGAATTAGCATTTAAGTTATTATACCAAATAGAAATACAAAAAGAAGTAGATAATGATACAACAGCATTATTTTTTGAAAATAATGAAATTACTTCTAATGAAGCCAAAGAATATATTAGCGATATTATAGAGGGAACCAATAAATATTCAAAAGAAATTTTAGAAAAAATATCTAAAAATTTAAAAGAAGATTGGGACATAGAAAGAGTTTCAAAAATAAATTTAGCCCTTCTAAAACTAGCAATATATGAAATTGACTACAAAAACTTACCATATAAAGTTGTAATTAACGAAGTTGTAGAACTTGCAAAAAAATATGGAGAGGAAACATCTAAAGTCTTTATAAATGGAATACTTGCAAGTGTTGTTAAGGAGAAATAAATGAGACCAACACCAATAACAGTATCATATTTGAATAAACATATAAAAGATATAGTAGCAGAGGATGAATATCTAAAAAGTGTTTTTGTAAAAGGTGAAATATCCAATTTTAAACACCATTATACAGGACACATGTATTTTACACTAAAAGACGAAAAGTCTTTAATAAAGTGTATTATGTTTAAATCATCTACTGCTACTTTGAATTTTGTGCCAAAAGATGGCATGAAAGTATTAGTATTAGGTAGTGTTGAAGTATTTGAAAGAGATGGAGTATACCAAATATATGTAAAAGCAATGCAAGAGGATGGAATAGGCGACTTATACAAAGAATATGAAGAATTAAAAGATAAATTAGCAAAAGAAGGATACTTTGATAATAGTCATAAGAAGAAAATTCCTTTTATGCCTGAGACAATTGGGGTACTTACTTCACAAACCGGTTCTGTTATTAAAGATATTATAAATGTATCAACAAGAAGAAATCCAAATGTGCATATAAGACTGTTTCCAATACCTGTACAAGGAAAAGGTGCAGAACTTGAAATAGCAGAAAGTATTAGAATAATGAATGAGAAAAAACTAGCAGATGTACTGATTTTAGCAAGAGGTGGAGGAAGTATAGAAGACCTATGGCCATTTAATGAAGAAGTTACTGCAAGAGCAATATATGATTCTGAAATACCAATAATTTCAGCAGTAGGTCACGAAACAGATTTTACAATATCAGATTTTGTAGCAGACTTAAGAGCCCCAACACCATCTGCAGCAGCAGAGCTTGCAGTTCCGAATATAGAAGAGTTAAAAATCAAAATAGAAACATACAAAAATAGATACAGAAATTCATTAAAGAAGAAAATTGAATATATGAAATTAAGATATGAAAAATGTATGGCATCTAAAGCATTTAGAGACCCTACATCCAGAATAAAAGAGCTATATATAGAAGTAGACAATAAAATAAAGTCACTAGAAAACATATCTAAAAATAAAGTAAAAGATTTAAAAGCAAGTGCAATAGAACTGATATCAAAATTAGATACGCTAAGTCCTCTAAAAACATTAACAAGAGGATATTCAATTGCAGAAAAAGACAATAAAAATATAAAAAGTATAAAAGATGTAAAAAAAGATGATATAATTAATTTGAAATTTATAGACGGAAAAGTTGAAACAAAAGTAATATAAAGTTTTAAGGAGATATTCAAAGATGAAAAATAAAAAGAAAATAATAACAGCAATAGTTGCAATAATAGTAATAATTCTATTAGTTGTATTGCTAATTACAAGATTAATAGTATTAAGAAAAAATGGTAAAGAAAGTCAAGAGGTAAATGAAAACGAAGTTATAGAAAACAATGTAGATAATAATGTAATAGATAATGAAGTTGATGAAAATACTGAGGTAGAAAATACTACAAATGAAATTACCGATAATCAAGAACAAACTGAAACTGAAAGTACTCCTATCGTTGACCCAGAGCAAGAAGTAGGAAAACAAACTATGGAAAAAGAAGAAAGCAACTTAGAAAAGGCAATGAATATAGCAAAAAAAGATTGGGGACAAGATGATAGTGTGTATTTTGCTTTTGAGGGAAATGATGGTGAAAAATATATAATTAGTGTAAGAGAAAAAGAAACAACTTATGCTGTTAGATATTATATGATAAATGTAGATAATGAAACATTTGAAATACAATAATAGGAGGATATTATGGAAGAAAAATTAAACTTTGAAGATACAATGAAAGAGCTTGAAAAAATAGTAGAAAATCTAGAGAATGGAGAATTAAATTTAGATGATTCTATAAAAGAATTTGAAAAAGGCATGAAGCTTTCAAAAAGTGCAAATAAATATTTAGAAGATGCAGAAAAGAAAATTACAATATTACTTCAAGATAAAGATGGAGAAATAAAAGAGGAAAATTTTTAATGTATATGGTTTATAATTAGTTATTAAATAAAGAAATATATTAAATATTTTAGGAGGTTTTTTTAATGGAGGATATTGAAATAGCAAGAAATGCAAAATTAAAAAATATTAATGAAATCGCAAAAGGGTTAGGAATAGACGATGAGTATTTAGAGCAATATGGAAAATACAAAGCAAAAATATCAAATGATTTGTATGAAAAAATGAAATATAAAAAAGATGGAAAACTAATACTCGTAACTTCAATTAACCCAACGCCATTAGGAGAAGGAAAAACAACAATATCAATTGGACTTGCAGATGGACTTTCTGAGATTGGTAAAAAACCAATACTTGCATTAAGAGAGCCATCACTTCGGACCAGTATTTGGAATAAAAGGTGGAGCAACAGGTGGAGGATATGTACAAGTTGCACCAATGGAGGAAATAAATCTTCATTTTACTGGTGATATACATGCAATCACATCTGCAAACAATTTATTATCAGCAATAATAGACAATCACATATTTCAAGGAAACGAATTACAAATAGATAAAGTAATTTGGAAAAGATGCGTTGATTTAAATGATAGAGCATTAAGAAAAGTACAAATTGCATTATCTGGAGAAAAAGGAGCAGTGCCTCGTGAAGATGGATTTGATATATCAGTTGCATCTGAAATAATGGCAATATTCTGTTTAGCAGAAAATTTAGATGATTTAAAAAGAAGAATAGGAAATATAGTAATAGGATACAATAAAAAAGGAGAAGAAGTAAAAGCAAGAGATTTAAAGGCAGAAGGAGCAATGACAGTCCTTTTAAAAGATGCAATAAAACCAAATTTAGTACAAACATTAGAAAACACACCAGCAATTATACATGGTGGACCATTTGCAAATATAGCACATGGATGTAACAGCGTAATTGCAACAAAAATGGGAATGAAACTTGCAGACTATTGTATTACAGAAGCAGGATTTGGAGCAGATTTAGGAGCAGAAAAATTCTTAGATATAAAATGTAGACACCTTCCAAAAACTCCAGATGCAGTTGTATGTGTTGCAACAATAAAAGCACTTAAATATCATGGTGGAATGCCAATAGAAAATATAAAAGAAGAAAGCATAGATTACCTAGAAAAAGGAATTCATAATTTATTAAAACATATAGACAATTTAAAAAATGTATATGGACTAAATGTAATAGTTGGAATAAATAAATACATAACAGATACAGATAAAGAAATAAATTATTTGAAAGAAAAACTTGAAGAAAAAGGTGTAAACATTAGCTTAGTAGAAGCTTGGGCAAAAGGTGGAAAAGGAGCAACAGATTTAGCACAAAAAGTAGTAGAACTTTGTGAAAAACCATCAAACTTTAATTACTGCTATAACTTAGAAGATAGCATAAAAGAAAAAATAGAAAAAATAGCTACAAAAATTTATGGAGCAACAGGAGTAGAATATACACCTGAGGCAGAAGAAATAATAGCAAATTTAGAAAAGAGCGGACATGGAAACAAACCAGTATGTATAGCAAAAACACAGTATTCTTTATCAGATGATGCGAAAGACTTATTATGCGAAAATCCATTTAAAATCCATGTAAAAAATGTAATACTAAAATCAGGAGCAGGATTCATTGTAGTACTTACAGGAAACATATTCACAATGCCAGGTCTTCCAAAAGTACCTGCATCAGAAAAAATAGACATAGACGAAAATGGAGAAATAGTAGGAATATTCTAGTGTATAAAAAAACCATTTTTGGAAAAAATATTTCCAAAGGTGGTTTTTTTATGAAAAATATTTCAAGAAGTAAAAAGGCAAGAGATATAGTGTTATTTATAATGCTTATAATTTCTATAATTTTATTTTTATTGTACAATATATTTTTAAGAGAAGATTCAAACTCTAGTTATGCACTTTCTAAATATGGTTCAAGAAGTGATGAAGTAAGACAAATTCAAACTAAACTAAAGAGATGGGGATATTATAATGGCTCAGTAGATGGAATATATGGTTCTCAAACTCAATCAGCTGTAAAATGGTTTCAATCTAAAAATGGATTGACATCTGATGGAATAGCAGGACCAAAAACACTTTCTGCAATGGGAATATATTCATCATCAACAACAAATGCCACAACAAATTCAAGTTCAGATTTAAATTTACTTTCAAGATTAGTATATGGAGAAGCAAGGGGAGAACCATACACAGGGCAGGTTGCAGTCGCATCAGTCGTATTAAACAGAGTAAAAAGCTCATCATTTCCAAATAGCGTTGCAGGAGTAATATATCAATCTGGTGCATTTTCAGTAGTAAATGATGGACAAATTAATTTATCGCCAAACGCAACAGCAAAAAAAGCAGCACAAGATGCGATAAATGGATGGGATCCATCGTATGGAGCAATATATTATTTTAATCCAAACACAGCAAAAAGCCCATGGATTTGGTCGAGGCCATTAACTGTTGTAATAGGAAATCATAGATTCTGTAAATAAAATTTTATTTTTCATCTGAAAATATTAAATCTTCTTTAGGATATTCATTAGGTTTTAGGCCTACTTTTGTTTTCATGTAATTTAACAAAAATAGAAATAGTATAAAGAATATAAATCCTATAATTATAAATGTGTATGATGTTGTTGTTAGGCCAAGTAGGAATGATGCAATAAGTGATATTGCTACACGACCAACATTTTCAAGAAGCGAATTTATAGCAAATATTTTTGTATTAACGTAAGGATTAGAAAAACTATTAAGATATCTATTTATTAATGTGTAATAAGGACCTTTAACAATTCCTATTAAAATACAAGTTAATAAAACACTTGAAAGTGACACTATAAAACTAATATTACATGCAACAAGTACGCCAGTAATTATAAGAAATGAAAAAACTGGAAGTGAAAATACTGTTAGAGCCCTATTTCTTAATTTTTTATGGAACCATTCTACTTTAGTTGCAGCTATAGATGATATTATTTGCATTCCGGCAAGTATTATGCCAAAGTATTGTTCAGGAACGTTAATATCTACTAAAATACTACTTCTTAAATTATTGAATGTTGATAGTATTCCATAAAAACATAATGAAAATATAAGTAATGATTTTAAACGTTTTGATTTTATAATTTGTCTAAAAGTATTGAATATATCTTTATAATATTCAATAAATCCAATAGATTGGGTTTCTTTTTTTGTTTCATTAGCTAAAGGAACCTCATTAAATGCAAGTGAAATTATTGTTGATATTAAACAACAAACAAGACATATAATCATAGGAACATATGGATTTAACACATATAAAAATCCAGTACTTACAGCAGAAATTGCATCAAATACATAATAAGCACTATTTCCTTTTGCATCTATCTTTGAATATATTTTAGAAAAGGAAGATGTTTTAGGAATAGAATCAGAAAGTATCGTAGGTTCACATATACTTTTAAAACAATAACCTATTGCATCTATTAATGCATATAACATTAATAAAGCAAAATTATTTCCAAGAATGACTATTAAAATACTAAGAGTAACAAGAATATTACCTATTAATAATGATTTTTGTTTTCCGATTTTATCAGTTATATTTATACAAAATATTTGAAAGACAACGCGAAAAATTGCATAAAAAGAATCTACAAGTAAAACTTGTGATGCAGAAAAGCCTTTCACTTGGGTTAAAAATAGAAATATTATTGCATAATAAAACAATAAATCCCAAGCAAACATTTTATACATTGGAAATATTCTCATATTATTTTTTCTTATCATTTGTTCATCCATTTGTTTCACCCAAATTATATAAAATTACACTAAAATAATTATATATGAAAGAAAAAAATTAATCAACACATAAAAAAGATAATTCATTATATAATTAAAAAATCAAGATAAAATGAATAAAAAGCATGATTAACTAAACAATAATAGAGGCGAAAAATCTTGACATTATTTGAAGATATTGATAAGATATAGTAATAAATGGAGGGACAGATGATTTTTTATCCTGATATATATTTAAACAATGTAAATGAAATAACAATAGAACTACTTAAGAAAAATAATATTAAAGGTCTTTTATTAGATGTAGACAACACACTAATTGATTTTGATTTAAAAATATTAGAAGGAGCAAAAAAATGGTGTGACAATCTAAAAAATGAAGGCATAAAGATTTGTATATTATCTAACACAAATAAAGTAGAAAAAGTTAAAAAAGTAGCAAAAGAGTTAGAAATTCCATATATAAATTTTGCAAAGAAACCTTCTAAACAAGGATTTAAAAAAGCACTTATGATTTTAGGGTTGGATGCAAAAAATGTTTCTGCTGTTGGAGACCAAATTATGACAGATGTTTTTCGGTGGTAACAGAATGGGGATGTTTACAATACTTACAAAGCCACTAGGTAAAAAAGATATATTTATAACAAGAGTAAAAAGACCTTTAGAAAATATCATAATAAAAATGTATTTGAAAAAGGTAAAAAGAGAAAGCGAGAGATAAAAATGTATTTAAATAATGTACATGTTTTGTATTATGTTGT
>CANQZZ010000025.1 GCA_947628465.1 uncultured Clostridia bacterium | reverse complement strand
ACTACTATTTTAACATTTTTTTGTACAAAACTAAAATCAACACGGATAAAAAGTGGCTTTTAAAAATAAAATTAAGGTTCCCGTATTGATTTTCAAAAAAATCTTGATTTTGTAAATTAAATATAGTATAATGAATATACTAATATTGATAAAGCAATTTATCAAATAAATTAGGTTAGCACAAACCTTTGATTAATTTCATAAACAAGTGTTTTTAAACATTGGGTTAGATATGAGCCTTTAGAATGTAAATTCTATAAACGAATATCCTATTGAACATTAGGTTAGAAACGAGCCTTTAGTTTAACTATAAACGAGTTTCCTGAAAAATTAGGGGGATACTATAAAAAGTATCCCCCTATATTTGTAAATGGAGGAATTTATGAAAGACAATAAGAAAGTGAAATTAGGAAAATTAAATTTTTATATTATAGATGATAATTATATTAATTATTTAAGCCAATTTGATAAACATATTGCATATAATAAAAATCAAAAAAGACCTTATATAGGAGTTGTAATAGTTGTTGAAGGACATTTTTATTTTGCACCTCTATTTTCTCCAAAGCAAAAACATAAATCCTATAAAGATAATTTAACTTTCTTTAAAATAATAAATAGTAAAACAAAAAATGATTTAGGTATTATTAGATTTTCAGATATGATACCTGTACCTCAAGAATGTGTTTACCTATTAGACATTAAAAGTAAAAGCTATGGATATAAAAGATTACTTTCAGAACAATATTCGTATATAAATAAACCAGAAAATAAGCAAAAGATTTTAGCTAAATCAGAAAAACTTTATAATATAGTTACTAAATCACACAAAAGTAAAATGTCTAAATTTTATAAAGATTTAAGTTGTGATTTTAAATTGTTAGAGGAAAAAAGTTTAGAGTATAAATTTTGAAGTATAAAATAAAAATCACATAAAAGCATATAAAAAATACTAGGGCATGAGTAACTCTAGTATTTTTTTGTGAGGAAAAGGAAAAATTTGAAATTAATGCGGAAAAAACACGAATAAATGTGGAATAAATGTTGACATAACATGGAAAATAATGTATAATTTAAAATATAGTACGATAAGTACTATAAATCTATAGAAAGGATGGTACTAGTCATGGCAACCAAAAATGGCAGTAAGTTCGTTGAAGACTATCCGAACGGATATGTCAAAAACGGAACCGTGTACAATGGAAACGGCGAACGTATTGGCTATGAGACTGGTGATGGGGACTATCGCATCAACCATGATAAGTCAAACGACGGTACGTTGTACAAAAACCACAAGTAGTACCACCACAGTATCCTAAATAGGGGTACACAACCGAGGGGTCTGGGATATTTCTAGACCCCTTTCTTATAAAAGAATAAAATGAAAAGACTAGAGCTAATTATAAAATTAAAATACGAATTAACGTGGAAATAATATTGACATAAAATATAAAAAGGTTGTATAATTTAAAATGTATAAAGAAGGGAAATGATAAGTTTTGAAATTAGTCATAGATTTAAAAAACACAATTGATTTAGATAATAACTATTACTTAAAAATAGTTAATAGAAATGATGAAGTGGTAGAAAAGGCTATAAATATTAAAAATCTAACATTAGCGACTATTTTACAAAAAGAAAAAATTTTATTAAATATTGATTTTAATAGTTTTGATAGAAAACAATATAAGAAAATATTAAAAAGATTACTTTTTATAAAAAAGATGGTATCAAAAAACAGAATAGGAATTAAGGAAGAGTCAAAAATACTATTAGGATATATAATAAATTATGATAAAGACAGCAAAGACCAAAATGATTTTATTTTAACTATTAATGCAATATTTTATAAAACAAGATATGAAAGATATAGTTATATTTATGATACAGTATGTGACTATTTAGATAAATTCTTCTATGGAAAAAATTTATGCGATTTTAAAGATAATCAATGTGGAGAAAAAAGAGGAACTTCCTCTGTTATAGGATGTTGTCGTCATTATAAACATAAATTCTTAGGACCATTTTGTTTTACATGGGTTAAATGTGAACATTTAACAGATGAATATAAATGTGGTGCAAAATGTATAAGTTGCAAGTTATACACATGTGATTATTTAAGAAAAAAGGGGATTGTATTTAAAATAAAAGACATTTTATTGTTAGATGTATTTTTTAGACCATTACAAAAATATTATATAAAATACATGGTATATACACCAAAAGAAAAAATTATTAAAAGGTTATTGATTACGTAATAAAATTTACTATTTATATAAAAATTAAAATATATGTATATCAAAAATATGCATATATTTTTTGTTTTAAAACAGCTTTCGACAAAATATATGCTTTAAAAGTGATATATTAATATTAATGGAGGTACTTTGATATGGATTTGTTAAAAGATATTTTAGATGATTTATATAATGGAAGAATTAATATAAATGAAAAGTCTCCAAAATCACAAGAATATAGTATTTTAGAAAAAGAAGCTAAAGAAATTTTAAAATCAATTGAAAGTAAAATAGATGCTACAACAAAAGACTTATTAAATGAATACATAGAAAAAAAGTCACAAATAATAAGTATTGATTGTGAAGAAAAATTTATTGATGGTTACAAATTAGCATCTAAATTAATAATTGCTGGCTTAAAATAAAAAGTTATTTTTCTTTTTTACTATTCATAGATTGTATTAAATCAATTATTATTTCTTTATCTCTACTACTTAAAGAATAGAAACCAATCAAGTCAGGAGTTATTTTTAAATCATCATTTATTTTCAAATAATCCTGAAGAATATAAGTTGGAGTTACTTCATAAAAATTACATAACTTAACAAAAGTTGGAATGCTACCTATTGTTTTTCCACGTTCTAAATCTGATATATATCTACAACCAAGATTAAGTTTTTCGGCAACGTCTTCTTGAGTATATCCTTTAGCTTTTCTAGTTAATTGAAATATTTTACCTAAATTTATATTCATATCATTTTCCATATTATCACCTTCTTATATATTATCAAAAAAGAATATTACATTAAATGGTATTTTACACGATTTAGTGTGGACAAAATAATGAATTGTATGCATTATTTTTACTTTTTTGACCTTTATC
Source organism: uncultured Clostridia bacterium (assembly GCA_947628465.1). The sequence goes on along the minus strand of CANQZZ010000025.1, from coordinate 12,609 downwards.
TAAATTTATGATATAATTAAACGCGTTTTAAAATATAAATATTAAAAATGCACATCATATATATAAGAGGTATTTATGGAAGAGATAGTAAAGGTACTACCCAATTTTAAGAAGTTTAATAATTATATAAATAATGTAAAGCAAGCAGTAAGCCCTATAATGTTATCAGGGCTTACTGATAGTGGAAAAGTACATTTTGCGTATTCCACTTATTTTTATGCTGAAAAACCAATATGTATTATTACATATAATGAGATGCAAGCAAGAAAAATCATAAAAGACTTAAATTATTTTACTGATAATATTGGATATTTTCCAAAAAGGGAAATTTTATCTTATGACTATTTAGCTGAAAGCCAAGATATATCTTATGAAAGAATAAATTGCCTAAATAGTATATATAATAAAAAAGCAAAAATAGTAGTAACAACAATAGAAGCTGTATCACAAGAAATAGTTGCAAAAGAAACTCTATATAGTAAAATTATTAAATTAAAAGAACATCAATCTATTGATTTAGATGATATTAAGCTTAAACTAAATGAATTAGGATATGAAAGATGTGATTTGGTAGAAGAAGCTTCTCAGTATAGCATAAGGGGAGGAATAATAGATATTGCTGTTTCATCAAAAAAAGGTGTAAGAATCGAGCTTTGGGGAGATGAAATAGATTCAATAAGAACATTTGATATATCTTCTCAAAGGTCAACAGATACAATTAAACAAATTACTATATATCCAGCCTCTGAATTTGTATTAGAGGACAATTTAGATGCAATAGTAAAAAGAATAAAGGAAAATGCGGAAGAAAGTGAAAAAACAGATGAAGATATAGAAGCAATAAAACAAGGTGATTACTTAAACAAAATAGATAAATATTTTAATTCATTTTATCAAAAAAGAGAGACACTTATAGATTATTTAAAAGATGACTATATAATATTTTTAGATGAAATTGGAAAAATAAAGGCAAGGTCTGAAAACATAGTAAGAGATAATAATAGTGTTATAAAATCTTTAATTGAAAAGAAAAGAGAAGTTCCACAAGCTCTTTTCAATTTAAGAGATTATATTAAATTTGTAAGAGAAATAAAAAAAGTACAAACAATATATTTGGAAAAACAAGATATTGGATTTGTAGATAAACAAAGTATGCATGCAAAAAGAAACGGATATAGCTTTAGCTATAGGGAGGTCAACTTTTTTCGCAGTTCAATGGATCTATGTATTCAGGAAATACAACAAGCAAAAAAAGACAAAAAAACAGTAGTAGTATTAGTTGGCGATAAAAGTAATGAAAGTAAATTTAAGAATATATTAGATGAAAAAATAAAAGGAAATATAGATGATATTATTATACAAGCAGGCGAATTATCTGCAGGTTTTGAAAGTTTTGATTTTAATTTGTTAGTAATATCAGCAAAAGAATTATTTAATACTACACCAAGAAAAAGAAGATTAACTCAAGAATTTAAGCAAGGCGAAACTGTAATATTTTCAGATTTAAAACAAGGGGATTATATTGTTCATAAAACAAATGGAATAGGGCAGTTTATTGGTGTAAATACTATTAAAGCAGATGGAATTATTAAAGATTATATAAAAATAAAATATAAAGATGATGATGTTCTATATATTCCAACAAATAATTTAGATAATATCAGAAAATATATTGGGGCAGGAGAAAGAGCTCCAAAACTAAATAGACTTCGGAAGTAAAGAGTGGGCAAATACAAAGCAAAAAGTAAAATCTAATTTAAGGGAAGTAGCAAGGGATCTAATAGAACTATATGCAAAAAGAGAAAAAATAAAAGGTTTTGCATTTTCTAAAGACAATGAGTGGCAAAAAGAATTTGACGGAAGTTTTGAATTTCAAGAAACAGATGACCAATTAAGAGCAATTGAAGAAGTAAAAAGGGATATGGAAAAACCAAAACCTATGGATAGACTCCTTTGCGGAGATGTTGGATATGGCAAAACAGAAGTTGCAATAAGAGGTGCTTTCAAGGCATGTATGGACCAAAAGCAAGTATGCTATTTAGTACCAACAACAATACTTGCAAACCAGCAATATGAAGCATTTAAAGAGAGAATGAAAGAATATCCAATTAGAATAGAGTTACTTAACAGATTTAGAACAAAAAAAGAGCAAGAAGATATAGTTAAAAAATTAAAACTAGGCGAAATAGATATAATAATTGGTACACACAGGTTACTTAGTAAAGACGTAGAATTTAAAAATTTAGGCTTATTAATTGTAGATGAGGAACATAGATTTGGTGTAAAAGATAAAGAAAAAATAAAGCAATTAAAAACAAATGTAGATGTTTTAAGTATGACGGCAACACCAATTCCAAGAACACTTCACATGTCTATTGTAGGAATAAGAGATATGTCATGTTTATACGAGCCACCACATAATAGAATTCCAGTTCAAACTTATGTATTAGAATACGATAAGGAAGTAATAAAAGAAGCAATAACAAAGGAATTAGAAAGAAAAGGGCAGGTATTTTATTTATACAATAAAACCGAAACTATAGGAAGGAAAGCAAATGAAATATTAGAGCTAGTTCCAGAAGCAAAAATTGCGTATGCACATGGAAAAATGTCAGGTAAAGAATTAGAAGATATAATGCTAGACTTTGTAAACAAAAAAATTGATGTTTTAGTATGCACTACAATTCTAGAATCAGGAATAGACATACCAAACGCAAATACGATAATTGTAGAAGATGCAGATAGGCTTCGGTTTAGCACAACTTTATCAAATAAGAGGAAGAGTAGGAAGGTCAGATAAACAAGCTTATGCATATATTACTTACAAAAGAGACAAACTAATAAATGAAGTTGCTGAAAAAAGATTAAAAGCAATAAAAGAATTTACTGAATTTGGCTCAGGCTTTAAAATTGCAATGAGGGATTTGGAAATAAGAGGTGCTGGAAGTCTAATTGGCGAAATGCAACATGGACATATGGACCAAGTTGGATATGACACATACTGCAAGTTATTAGATGAAGTTGTAAAAGAAATGAAAGGAATACAACAAGAAGAGGAAGATTTAGATATTACTATAGACATTAATGTTTCTAGTTACATTCCAGACAGTTATATTGAAAATGAAAATCAAAAAATAGAAGTATATCAAAACATTGCATTATGTGAAAATGATGAGGACATAAAAAATATTGAAGAAAATATAGAAGATAGATTTGGAAAAATACCAAATGAAGTATTAAATCTATTAGAAATAGCCAAAATAAAAGTAATGTGCAAAAATCAAGGAATAACAAAAATTGCTCAAAAACAAAATAATATTGTATTTAATTTTAATACTGAGACATTTACAATGGATATAGATAAACTAATAAAAAAATATGGAAACAGAATAAAATTTTCGCCAGCAAGAGACCCATATATTACGTATAAATTAGAAAATGACAAAAATGTATTAAATGAAATAATTGAATTTTTAAATATGTAATGGAATGCACATTGGGGACGTAAAAGATGTGCGCTTAGACCAATTACAATTTATAGAAAGGATTTATCATGGTAATTACAAGTAAAGATAATGAAACTATTAAAAGAATACGAAAATTAAAAGAAAAGAAATATAGAGACTTAAACGGAAAATATTTAATAGAAGGAACAAAGTTAATAAAAGAAGCAATAAGCGAAAAAGCTGATATAGAAACAATTGTAGTGTGTGATAATTGTGTAAAACAAGGGGAAATAGACCAAAAAGTTTTATATGAAATTGCAAAATACAATTGCGTGTATGTAGATGAAAAAGTATTTAACAACATAGCAGATACACAAAGTCCACAGGGCCTACTTGCAGTAGTTGAAAAGAAAAAAACTGATAAAGATATAAATTTCGGTGAAGATGTAATAGTAGTATTAGACGATATACAAGACCCTCGGAAATTTAGGAACAATACTAAGAACTATAGATAGCGTAGGACTTTCTCAAGTAGTAGTATCAAAAAAGAGTGGAGATGTATTTAATCCAAAAGTAGTACGTTCTACAATGGGAGCAATATTTAGAGTAAATATCATTGAAAGTGAAGATTTAATTGCAACATTAAAAGAAATAAAAAAACACAAATACAAAATAATGGCAACATCACTTCAAACAGAAGAAAGTATTTATGATGTAGATTACAAGAAAAAAGTAATCGTTATTGGAAATGAAGCAAATGGAGTATCAAAAGAAGTATTAGATTTTGCTGATAAAAAAATTAAAATACCAATGCTTCGGAAAAACAGAAAGCCTAAATGCAGCAGTAGCAACAGGTGTTGTCCTTTATGAATATGTAAGACAAAAGTGTCCCAAAGGGGACGTTTCTTGATGGGACATTTTGTCCCAAAAAGAAACGTCCCTTTTGGGACATTTTTCATTTTTTATTCTTTGTTAAAATTTCTAAAATTTTTGGATATATTTCTTCAGCATTTTGATTCCAATTGTCTGAAATTATTTTTGCTTGTTCTCTAGATCCTGCAAAAACTTGCAAATCAAATAGAACTTGATTACTTTCAACTATTCTGCATTTAACACTATAATCATTTTCACTATTAGGAATGAAATCACTAGTTATAGATACTTCATTTTTATATGAATCTAGAGTTTCTTTGAAAGTGTTATCCACTCTAAATTTAGTAATACCAGGGATAATATCTTTAACTAACGATAAAGCGTTTTTTCCTTCATCTGTAAGCTCATATATAGATTCATTATCTTGAGTGTAGTTTATAATATATTTATTTTCTAACAAATCTAATAGAAATTGTTGAAAATAGAAATAATTCATATTATCTATAGAAATAACTAACTTTAAAAGAGCATCATTACTAATAGGTTTTGATACTTTGTCTAAAATATATAAAATTAAAGCCTTTTTTTCAGCTAAAGTTTCACTATCTGATGTAAGTTTCATAAATCCTCCCATTATATAAGCGAGTTATTTAAAATAATGCGAATAAAAGTATATCATAAAACCGATAAAAATTCAACAAATAAGACCAAAAGCTTGAAAAAGTTATGTAAACATGATATAATAATAAAAGATATTATAAAGAATAAAGGTGATAGTGTGGAAGATGAGAGTACAATAAAAGTTAAATATGATCAAAATCAAAATCCTGAAAAAAATTTTGGATTTGTTAAAAAAAGATTAAAAGATTTAGCAGAACAAAATAACATCTCATTATTAGAATCTATTGACTTGGTATTAAAAAGATTAGAAGAAAATGGTGACGAAACTGAAGTAGAAGAAATTAACCTAGGAGGGATAATTCCATCTATTAAAGTTGAGCTTATTTCATATATCAAAAAAATAAGAAAAAATACTGTAAGATATGAAAGTGAATCAAATAAAAGAAAAAAACAAGAAGAAAAAAAGAAATTAAAAGAAGCTGAACAAGAAAAGTTTGAAGCTAATTGGGAATTGTTAGAACAACAAATTGATGATTTAATTTTAGCTAGCAAAGATAAATCAGAAGAAGAAATCTTACTACAACTTATTGCTGATTTAGAAAATAGGGAATTTAAAAAAGATTTTAGTGAATCTGAAAGAAAGTATATATCAAACAAACTAAATGAAAAATTGAATGATGCAAGAGATAGAAGCGAAAGAAAAGAAAATGATATAAATAATGCTAAAAAATTCCTTGATGAAATACAAAGAATTGCTGAAAGGGAATATGAAAGCGGAAATGTTAAGAGTAAAGCTAAATATTTGAGAGCAATTAGAGATTCAATAACTGGTGAAGATGGAAGTAATGAATTTGGTATAGAATTAGAAAGTGATACTAAAGATTACTTTTTGCAAGAGATAGATACAATAATTGATGCAGAAACCGATAATGAATATTATGAACAAGTAAGAGCTTTTACAGAAGATTTTAAATTTTTAAGGGAAACACCTGAAGTTGTAGATGCAATAAAAGGACATTCTAATAAAAGAACGAAGTTTACGGACTCAAAACAATATAATAGATTTTATACTTTAAGAGGTTTTGTACAAAAAGGATATGATGAATATGAGCAGATTAGTAAACTTTTAATGAGTAATAAGGTAAGCAATATCGATAAAAAAATATTAGAAGCAAGAAAATCAGTAATGGATAGAGAAAAAGAAAAAAATATGGATGCAAGATAATAAAATACATAAAAACAAAGCATTTTAAATTAGTATGAATTTAAAGTGCTTTGTTTTTTGTCGAACTTTGTCATACGAAAAATCTTTACAAATTAAAAACAAGGTAGTAAAATAAAATTGTTCTGAATTGCAAATCTTGCAATTTAATTATTAATTTAATTCTAAAAAGTTTTAATCTTTTTAAAACCCAGAATTATAAAATTTTATATTAAAGAGGTGATGCCTATCTGATTAATTATACAAAAAGGAATGTATTTATAATTTCTTTAGTTATATCGTTATGCATTTTTTTGTTATATGAGTTTTCAAGTAATAAAATAATAGAAATATATGAAAATGTGAAATTAAGTATGATAGAAAAAAGCAATGAATATAAATACGAAGAAATTATGAAATACGATGCAGAAGCAAAGGAACAAAAAAAAGAAAAAGCAAAAGAAAATGAAACAGAAGAAAATTTTGAAGAAGAAATATGGCAAGTTGAAATTCCAAAGATAAATTTAATAGCTCCAATAGCTGAAGGAACTAGCCAAGAAGTAATGTTAGAATATGTAGGTCATTTTGAAAACACGTCTTCTTGGAAAGGAAATGTAGGACTTGCTGCTCATAATAGAGGCTATCCTATAAATTATTTTGCAAGATTAAAAGAACTGAAAAAAGGAGATAAAGTAACATACAAAACTAAATATGGAACAAATACTTATGAAATAAAAACTATTGCAATAATAGAAGATACCGACTGGTCATATTTGCAAAAAACCAAAGAAGATACAATAACGTTAATTACTTGCGTAGAAAATAAACCAAGCCAAAGACTTTGCCTGCAAGGCATAAAAATAAAGGAGGAATAAAATTGAATAAAAAAATAACAGTAATAATAAGTTTAATAGTAATTTTAATAAATTTAATACCAATAAGCAGTAAGGCTGTTACACCAATAAATGAAGCATATGTATATGCAACTAAACAAACAGAATATTTGCTTAAATGGAATGAAATAGAAGTAAATGCTCACATGGCAGTATATAAAGTAAATGGAAAGGAGTACCCAGCATACTGTATGAATAGGGGAATTCCAGGCGTTGAAGTTGGCATATCACAAACTGTAGATGTAAATCAATTAGTTAGTAATGTACAAGTGTGGAGAGCTGTTATAAATGGATATCCATATAAAACCATATCAGAACTTGGATGTAAAACTGAAGAGGAAGCATATTTAGCTACAAAACAAGCAGTATATACTATACTTTTAGATAGAGATGTGAATGAATATTCAGTTAACAGTGGTCATGAAGGACCAGGTACAAGAGCTTTAAATGCATTAAAGCAAATAGTAAAAGCAGCAAGAACTTCTACAGTTACTAAGGTTTCATCAGAACTTACTGTAAAGCAAAAAAATAGTTTATGGCAAACTGATAGTTTAGATAATAAATATGTATCACAAGTATTTAGTGTAACAGCAAATGCTCCATTTAGTAAATATACAGTAGAACTTAAAAATTTAGATATTGAAGGTGTTAAAGTAACAGATAAAAACAATAAAGAGAAAAAAGAATTTAACTCAAATGAGGAATTCAAAATATTAATGCCAATCACTAACATTACAAAAGATGGAAATTTTTCAATTAATGTATCAGGACAAGTTGAAACAAAACCAGTATTTTATGGTAAAGCAAGGAGTACGGGACTACAAAACTATGCATTAACAGGCTATACCTACGAGGATGGAACAGGAGCAAAAAAAGTATATTATACTAAAAATCAAAGCAAAATAGTAATTGTTAAAAAAGATAGTACAGGAAACAACTTTTTACAAGGTGTAGAATTTGAACTATTAGATGCGAATAAAAACGTATTATATACAGGACTTACTACAAACGAAAATGGTCAAATAGAGGTAGAAAATTTGCTTCCAGGAACATACTACATTAAGGAAACTAGAACACAGGAAGGATATGAGTTATATAACGAACTTATTGAAGTGGAATTAGAATTAAATGAAGTTGTAACAGTTAATGTTATTAATTCTGAAGAAGAGCCTAATATAGAGATTAATAAAAAAGAAACAGAACTTAGCGTAAAAGAAAGTGAAAGTAAAAAGACAATAGAAATACCTAAAGCAGAGGTAGAAACTCCTAAAACAGAAGTAAAACTTCCAAAAACAGGAATGTAATAAGCTAAAATATCTTCCTTGACATTTACTTGCATACAAGATATAATATTTAATGAAATATTACATATAGGAAGGGAAGAGTGAAATAAATTAATGGCAATGCAGTTTATAGTTCTAGCCATATTAATTTTTATAAATGCATTTTTTGCAGCAACAGAAATTGCATTTATTTCAATAAACGATGCAAAAATAGAAAAACAAGCAAAAGAGGGAAATAAAAAAGCAAAACAAATAAGAAAAATGCTAAAAGAACCAAGCAAATTTTTAGCTACAATACAAATAGGAATTACACTTGCAGGATTCTTATCTAGTGCGTTTGCAGCAGATGCGTTTGCAGATGATTTAGCACCTGCTTTGCAGAATTTAATTCCATTAGGAGTATCAGTATGGAAAAACATATCAATAATTATAATCACAATGATACTTTCATATTTTTCTTTAGTATTTGGAGAATTAGTACCAAAAAGATTAGCAATGAAAAATGCAGAGAAAATAGCATTTGGTACAGTTAGGATAGTTAGAGCAATAGCAATTGTTACAGCTCCATTTGTAAAATTGCTTACAGCATCTACTAATGGCATATCAAAATTATTTGGAATAAAAGAAACTGATGAAGAAACAGTTACTGAAGAAGAAATAAGAATGATGGTAGATGTCGGAGAAGAAAAAGGCTCAATAGAGGAAGAAGAAAAAGAATTAATAAATAATGTATTTGAATTTAATGATAAAATAGTGTCTGAAATAATGATACACAGAAAAGATATTTATGCAATAGATATAAATTCTGATATAAGCGATATTTTAAAAGAATTGGATGAATATAAGTATAGTAGAATTCCAGTATATGAGGAAAATATCGATAATATAGTAGGGTTATTATTTATAAAAGATTTAATTGCAACTATTAGTAACAAAGAAAAAGTAAAAATATCTAATTTATTAAGAGAAGCCTATTTTGTATCTGAAAATAAACAAATAAATGAATTGTTTAAAGATCTTCAAAGAAATAAACATCAAATAGCAATAGTGTTAGATGAATATGGTGGTACAGCAGGACTTGTTACAATGGAAGACATAATAGAAGAATTAGTTGGTAATATATTTGATGAGTATGATGACGTAGAAAAAGATTATGAAAAAATAGATGATAATACATATATGATAAGTGGAAGTGTTTCTATACATGATTTGAGAAAAATATTAAATGTTGAAATACCTGAGGGAGAATATGATACACTTTCAGGATATTTGATAGAAGAATTAGGAAGGATTCCATCGGATAATGAAAAACCAATAATTGAAACAGAGAGGGTAACATATAAAGTTGAAGATTATGAAGACAAAAGAATCCTGTGGGTTAAAGCTTGTAGAAACAATATAGCTGAACAAGAAGAAACCGATGAAGAAGATGATGATGAAGACAAAAATGAAAAAGAAAAAGAAAATGAAGATTAAGATTTTGGGCGGACTTAGGTGGTCCGCTTAAAATTTTAAAAAGGAGTTTGTTATGTACGAACAATTTGGAATAAAAAAGGAAGTTATAGATTTAGCAAAAAAAATAGAAAATAATTTAAGACCGATATTTGACGAGGTAGAAAAAATATCAGAACAAAACAGCCTAAAAGTATTAATGGCTTTTCAAAAGTATAATTTATCAGAGATGCATTTTAATGGAACAACTGGATATGGATATGGAGATATTGGGAGAGACACAATAGAGAACATATTTGCAGACATCTTTAAAACAGAAGATGCTTTAGTTAGAACTCAACTTATATCTGGAACGCATGCACTATCTACTGCACTATTTGGAATATTAAGACCAAAGGATACATTGCTTAGTATTTCAGGAAAACCTTATGATACTTTAGACGAAGTAATAGGAATAGAAGAAAATAATAGTTCATTAATTTCTTATGGAATAAATTATGAGCAAATAGATTTAATAAACGATGATTTTGATTATGCAAAGATAGAAGAAAGATTAAAAAAAGGATATGTAAAACTAATTGAAATTCAACGTTCTAGAGGGTATTCATTAAGAAAAACTATAGATATAGAAAAAGTAGAAAAAGTAATAAGGTTAATAAAAAAAGTAAGCAATGAAACAATAGTAATGATAGATAATTGTTATTGCGAATTTGTAGGCGCAAAAGAACCGACAGAGGTAGGAGCAGATATTGTTGTAGGTTCTTTAATTAAAAATCTAGGTGGAGGAATTGCACCAAATGGAGCATATATAGTAGGAAAAAAAGATTTAATAGACTTATGTGCCGAGAGGTTAACAGCGCCAGGACTTGGAAAAGAAGTAGGAGCAAGTTTGGGTATAAATAAACAAATCTTGCAAGGGCTATTTTATGCGCCACAAGTTGTTGCAAGTAGTGTAAAAACAGCAATATTTGCAAGCAAGATACTTGAAGAATTAGGATATAAAGTAGAACCAAGATACAATGATAAAAGGTCAGATATTGTTCAAACAATAGAATTTGGAAATGAAGAAAAATTAATAAAATTTTGCCAAGGAATACAGTCTGCATCGCCTGTTGATTCTTCATCAATACCAGAACCATGGGACATGCCAGGTTATACAGACAAAGTAATAATGGCAGCAGGTGCATTTACACAAGGATCATCAATAGAATTATCATGTGATGCACCAATAAGACCACCATACATTGCATTTTTGCAAGGTGGGCTTACTTATGAATATGGAAAGCTAGGTGTTTTAAAAGCAATATCAAAACTCTAATAAAATAAAAAATTGTAATTTGTTTAAAATGAATTCAAATTATATTTAGATAAATTACAATTTACAGTGGAGGAAATAATGAGCAATGTAATTATAGTTGGTGGTGGACCAGCAGGAATGATTGCTGGAATATCATCAGCACAAAACCAAAATAAAGTAACAATAATAGAAAAAATGAATTCATGCGGTAAAAAGCTTTCGATTACAGGAAAAGGAAGATGTAATATAACAAACAATACGGATATAAATGGATTTATTGAAAATACAGTTACAAATGGTAAGTTCTTATATGGAGCTTTAAATAATTTTGATAATAAAGATATTATTAATCTGCTAGAACAAGAAGGAGTAAAAACTAAAGTAGAAAGAGGAGAAAGAATATTCCCCGTATCTGATAAAGCTCAAGATGTAGTAAATGCTTTGCTTAAAATATTAAAAAGATTAGGTGTCCAAATTTTGACAAATACGCAAGTTGTAAAAATTCTTGTAGATAATAACACAGCAAAAGGAGTAGAATTAAGCACGGGTGAAATTTTAGAAGCAGATAAAGTAATAATTGCAACAGGAGGGAAAAGTTATCCTGTAACAGGTTCTACTGGTGATGGATATAAATTTGCAAAAGAATTAGGACATACTGTATGCAATATAAAGCCGTCATTAATACCACTTGTTTCAAACAGTAAAGAATGTATGCTTCTTCAGGGATTATCGTTAAGAAATGTTGCAATAAAATTAAAAGATAATAACAAAGTTATATATGAAGACTTTGGCGAAATGTTATTTACGCATTATGGTGTATCAGGGCCAGTAATACTTAGTGCATCTGCACATTTAGTAAGATATAAAAATATAGAAGAATTATTAAAAAATGGAAATATAAAATTAGAAATAGATTTAAAGCCAGCATTATCAGAAGAAAAATTAGATGCAAGAGTATTAAGAGATTTTGAAGAAGTAAAAAATAAAGAATATAAAAACAGCTTAGATAAATTACTTCCACAAAAATTAATACCAGTAATAGTGGAAAAAACGGGAATAAATTCATATAAAAGAGTTAATGAAATTACAAAAAAGGAAAGAGAAAAAATAGTGCAAACTCTTAAATGCTTTGAGATAACTATTAATGGTGTAAGACCAATAGAAGAAGCAATAATTACATCAGGTGGAATATCTACAAATGAAATAAATCCAAAAACAATGGAATCTAAACTTATAAAGGGATTATATTTTGCAGGAGAAATAATAGATGTAGATGCCCTAACAGGAGGATTTAATTTGCAAATAGCATGGTCTACACGGCTTTACTGCAGGACTTAAAAAAATATAAAAAAGTTAAGGATTAGAATATGGAAGAATTTAAAACAATTAGCAATAATGTAAGCGCAGAAATAGTTGAAAAAAAATCAAAATTTATAGCAAATATTTTTTATGTAGAAACACCAGAGGAAGCAGATAAATACATAAAAGATATAAAGAAAAAATATCATGATGCAAGACACAATGTTTTTGCTTATGCAATAGA
>CANQZZ010000024.1 GCA_947628465.1 uncultured Clostridia bacterium | reverse complement strand
GCATCTGTTATATGCAATTCCGTAATTCCTTCTATTTCTCTTTTATAATTAATTGTATCTTGTACTTGTTGTTTAAGCCCGTCTATATCTTGCTCATGCTGTACTAATTTTTCTTCATGTTCTGATGTCTCTTGTGTTAGTTGAGTTATTCTTTGTTCTGCTTTATCTACTCTATACTCTGTTTTTTTTGCCACATCTAAAGCATTTGGAATGTTTTGATAATTTACTGTTGCTTTTGTTATAGAAGGAGCTTCTATACTGCTTTCAAGTCCATTAGGACTCTTATAATTAAATCTAAATACATAACTATCATAAGTACTTCCTTCTCTATCTCTAAACTGTATCTTATCTGTTGTTTCTAAATATGGTAATCCCTGACAATTAAATGTATATGCCTTATATTCAAATCCTTTTACTGCATTAAAAAGAGCAGTGATTAACTGCTCTCTTTTTTCTTGGGTATATGCAAATGGATTATCATTTATTACTAAACTATTTTCACCATTTTTTGATATGCTTTCTTCATCTCTTAAAGTTATATTTTCTCCTTCTATATCTGTCATACCTAAACTAACTAGGTTTATTGGATGAGTTGCTCTTTTTATTTCTGCTTCCTTATAATTGTTTAAAGTAAAGACTTTTCTTACTTCTACCTCTTTATTGGGATTTATAAAATATAATCTGTTATCACTCTTTATCTTTGCAACTGTTCCACTAATTTGAGCTATAGCTTGAATTACTTGTCTATTAAGTGTGCCTTCTTCAAATTGATTACTGTCTACTATGAAATCATAATTTGTAAAATCTAATGTAGCTAAAACTATTTCAGAGTTATTACAAACTTCCTTTGCAACTTGTATTAACGTTACATTTCCATCCGAATATTGTAAATTACTTACATAAGGAATATTAGTTTTTAGCATATAGTCCATAGCTGTTACTTTAGCTATATTTGTTGTATCATTAGGTTCTACATCTTGTATAATAAAATTTCCCAAACTAGTCCATTTAATTTCATTTTCTACATATATTCCTGTTAAATATTCCACTTCTTTATTTTCTAAATCAATAATGTTATCTATTTCAAATTCTAGGCTTCTTGCTATTGCTGTTCCTATAATATTTCCTTCTTCATAACAATCATCATCATATTGCACATTACTTATTCTATATTCTTGATTATCTACAATAATTTTATCAATTTGAGTTGTACTTGTATCATAGGCTTGTATTACTTCATTTTCAACATCTATCATATTAAGCCTCCCCACATTGCTCTAATTCAACTTCAAATTCATCATATCTATGATTTTGAGTAATAGATTCTACTGAAACTTCTGGAAAAGTAATAAAAAATTTTTTTGATTTCATTGTTTGTTCTTTCAAAGAAAAATAAGAATATATATCTTCATTTTTAGAAAAGTGAGACATATATTCCTTATATGTATCTTTGTTTAACTTTCCAAATTTAATTTTTATTGAAGTTTTAGGCATATCTCCATAATTTCTTTTAATACTTCCATCAGCCATTTTAACCTTTGATATTACATCAGCCTCATCTTCAATTATATTATATCCACCACTTAATATATTTTTAAATTCAAAATCTCCATGTTTTAAAAGTGTCATTCTTATCCTCCTATGCTATCCCATATTGAAGTTTTTGTCGTGTATTAACTTTATTTGTTTCTCTTGCTATAACTTTACTATCTAATTTAGTGGTTGTATTTACTGTTATTTCTTTATTGTTATCTATACTTTCTAATCTTGCTTGTCTATTATCCTCATTTTGCACTTGTATTTGATGTGTGCTTGTTAAATTAGATGTCAATTTAGCATTTTCATGTTCTACTGCTTTTTGCATATCTTTATATACAGATGATAAACTATCATTAAATCCTTCTCCAAGTCCTAAACCTAAATTTTGCCCTATTTCATCTGCAAATAATTTTGATGGAGAATGAATACCAAAGAAATTTTTGATTTTATTTACAATAGTACTGCAAAATCCAGATATTTTACCCCATATCCAACTTACTGCATTATTAATTCCATTCCATAATCCTTGTACCATATTTGTTCCTACGCTAACTAATTGTTCAGGAAGTTTTTTGAACCAATTAATTATAGAATTTACTACATTACTTACTCCCTGTTCAGCTTTTTGCCTCATATTGGTAATCCATGTTGCTATATTATTTACAGTTTGCACTAACCACGTCCATATTTTGCTTGGAAGTCCTTTAAATAAATTTACTATAGAATTTATTATATTATTTATTCCTTTTTCTGTTTTTTCCTTAGTTTCTGTTATCCAATTCGCTACATATTCAATAATTTGTAACAGTATATTCCAAATTTTACCGTGGTAATTCTTTAAACCAATCTACTATATTATTCCATATCTCTATTGTCTTTTGTTTTACTGTATCCCAATTTTGTATAAGTAAAACAATTATAGTTATTAATGCTCCTATTGCCACAACTACCAATGTTATTGGACTAGTAATAAAAGCCATTACAGCACCAAATGCAGTAGTTACTGCTGTCGCTGTAGTTGTTGCTGCAGTATATAAAGACATTATTATTAAATCAGCATTTTTTGCTACAGTATATGCAATTATAGCTGCTGTTAATGTTCCTATAATTCCTACTAAGATGGTAAGCATTGTTTTATGTTCTTCTATCCATTCTTTTATAGGTTGTAAAAAATTATTCAAAAGTTTACCTAATTCTCCAATAATGTCTCCTATTGCTTCTTTTGCAATTCTTGTAATATTACTAAGGGCTATTTCTCCAGCTTCGAGAACATCGCTAAAATCTCCTGCACCGCTCAAAAAATTATTCCAAGATGCACTAAGTGATGCCATGCTTCCTTGTAACGTTTCCGATGCTTCCTTTGCTGTTGTTCCTGTTATTCCTAATTCTCCTTGTATAACATGAATTGCATTATAAACATCATTTAAATTATTTATATCGTATTTAATTCCTGTTAACTTTTCTGCATCTGCAAGTAGCCTTTCCATTTCAGTCTTAGTTCCACCATATCCTAATTTAAGGTTATCAAGCATAGTATAATTTTGTTTAGCAAAACCTTGATAAGCATTTTGGATCATTTCCATAGATGTACCCATTTTATTTGCATTATCTGACATATCAATAATTGCCATATCCGCTATTTCAGCAGCTTTTGCAGTATCATTACCTAAACTTTGTAATAAACTAGCACTAAAACTTGTTGCTGTACTCATATATTCTATTGCTGACAAACCTGCAGTTTTATATGCCTTATTTGCATTTTCTATAACTTTGTCAGCATTGTTCTTAAAAAGTGTTTCTATACCACCTATTTGTTGCTCTAACTCACCTCTTGCTTTTACACTTGCAGTCACTATCCCCGCAAAAGCTGTTGCTGTAGTTCCAGCTGCTATTGTTATTCCTTTTAGAGCAGTTTTGGCAATATTTCCTATTTTATTAAAATTTCCTTTTAAGCTTTTAACACCTTTTTCTATTCCATCATCATTTAACTTTGTATCTATTGTAACTGAACCATCAGCCATAACTATTTCTCCTTTCTAGTCAGGCTCATAGGCTCAATTTAAAGACTTTATTCCTTATTATTTATTTTTATTTCGATTTCTTTTCCACATTTTTTGCATAATAAAAAGACGCCTTTCGATTTAGCATCTTTATTAATTTTTACTAATTTCTTTTTGCAATAAGGACATACATACCATTTATTCATATATCCTCCATTTTAACTTAGATATTTATTTTTTAAATCATTATATAATTGTTGATAATAATTTATATTTTCTTCGAGCATTTCTTCATTATAAAATTCTAATTGCTCACAAAACTTATTTATACTATTTTCTTTTGCTTTTTGTGTTGTTAATCCTTTAACTTTTTTTTCTGTTTCATTGTAATATCTGTCAATAAATTCTTTTATTGATAATTGTTTTTTATCTAAAATATCTTTAAGGTCTTCAGAAGGTTTCTTTGATTCAAATTTCACAATATTTTCTGCATTACTTAGTAATTTCATTTTTTCTATTAACAAATTATATCTTCCAAAAAATATATCTGGATTTTTAGTAGAATTTATTAAATTAGCAGATTCTTGCGCTACTTTTAGCCATTGTTCTGCCATAAATATTGCTTCTTTTTTATTTTTTATTTTTTTACTTTTTTTATTATCTGTATTTTTCAATATATCATTTTTTCCAAAAGTTGCTTTATTATATATTTTATTATATATAGCTCCTTTAAAATTTTTTATATAATCTATTCCTTTTTTGCCATAAAAAGGATTTGTTGCTTTTTTTATTTTTCTTTTCAATTTTCCTGTAGTTCTAGCCTTTATACTTTTTCTTATATTAGGTTTTCTTATTCCAAATTTCATAAACACCATTCTCCCTTTGATTATTTATGAGAGAATTATATCATATTGTATTGTCATAATATGTCAAAGTTTGTCGCTTGATAAAGTTTTACCATAAATTTTCTGCAAAATCAGATTCTTTTTCTTCTTCACTTCTCATATCTGGTAAAGCATAAATTTGTTGCATTTTTTTATAGTGTTTCTTCATTTCTTTATCTTTGATTTTCGATAAATTCATTGCTCTATATCCCATTATTTCTACTATTTTAGTTTTTTCGTTTAATCCATTAAATAAAGCTTTAAATTTCCACCAATGTAAATAATTTATACTATTTAAATCTATATTATATTGTTCTAAAAATGCACTATATATATATTTATCATCAAATTCATAGCTATAAATTTGTTTTATTTTTTCTTCGTTTTTATCTTGACTAGTCTCTTCTTTTAATTCTTCACCACATCTATAAAACCATAATATATCATTTATTGCTATTTTTATATCTTTTATTTTGGACATATCATAATAATATAATTTTATTGCTAATGCTATTTTATCTTTTTCATCTATGTTTTTATCTTGCATTAGTAATTCAAATTTAATGCTTTCTCTGAAATCTGTCCTTATCTTTAATCCGTTTTGCGTGTATTGTGGTAATTTGTCTAATAAAATATTTTTTTTCATTATTTTTTGCCTTTATGGTATTGATTATATCTTCTTTGTTCTCTGTTTGGTTGATACCTATCGTAAACTGATTGTAAATCTTTCTGTTTTTCCATTTTTGCTTTAACTATATCTTCAAATGCATTTATATGGTCTCCTAAATTTTTCTTACCATTAAATAATTTCTGTGATATTCCTTCTCCAAAAACCTTATCAAAAAATTCTTCTATTACTTGACACTCTTCTTTTATTGATTCTGAATATGACATTTCCTTTTTTTGTTTTTCCTTACATTTTTCCATTACTATTTTAGCAGCATTTTCAAATCTTTCTACATCATCTGCATCTAAAAAATCAAAATCTACTTCTATTCCTCTTATTTTCATATTTTCATTTCCTTTCAATAGAAGTGCAGGATTTGTTTTCCTGCACTTTAATTTAATATTATTCTACTGCTATTGTTGCTTTCATTTCATCTGTACTTAATGTTACTTCTACTTTTTCAAAGTTTCCGTTCTTTTTAAATGAACCACTATATGTATAAGCATCTGTACTGTCTCCATCACTATCAGGAATAACACTATATTTTCTTCTTCTAGCCGTATATTTGTTTTCTTCTGTTTTTGTTGTTTTATCTACAACTAAAATATCTACTATTGCATCGTCTCCTGTTTTTTCTTCCTCAATGATATCAACCAATTTTTCATGAACTTTATTATTTGTATATTGGTCAAATGCAAAAGACTTTTCTTTTGAATAACCTGTTACATCTGTAACTTCTCCGTCTTCATCTACATAAGTCCTACTATATTCTGTTGGATTTGCAGAATTAGACATATCTGTAAACTTTCTCATTCTTTGAAAATCTGGCAATTCATCTGTGCCAACATTCATATAAGCGACTTTGTCACTTCTTTTCACTATTTTCTCTTTGTTTTCTGGCATTTTTAATCCTCCTTTATAAAAAAATTAAGCCCTTAGGCTTCTTTAACATATATAAGTTGTAAAGGTATCACATATATTGCTGTTGTTTCAGTTGTTTGCAATATTGTTCCTCTATTTCCTTTTATGTTTTCTGCACCTTCTATATTAGGTAAATTTCCTTTGCTGTTTTCTTCTTCTATCCAATCTAAAAAATCATCACAAAATTTTGAATTTTTAATATTTTCTAAAACACTAAAATTAGCTTGAATTGAAAAATCAAATTGTATTTGTCTCCTACTTCCACCATCTGTAAATTTATTTACAATTGTTTCTGCTGGTGTTTCATCAACAGAATAACTTTGTGGCTTATCCTTTATATAATCTACATTAACTTTTCCATTTTTAAGTAACGGACATTTTTCTATAAATTCTTTAACATGCTCCATTTTTGATTTTTCTTCCATCTTATCCTCCTGTTTTAATGTAATTTTGTACGTCTTTTAATAAATCATTTTTTCTTCTTTGTAGCATTAGCTTATCCCATTTAGGACCTGTTCCAGAAGAATGATATTTTAATTCTTTATTAGTAGATACTTTTTTTTCTCCTAATTTAGCCCAACTACTTCCATTCTTAGCAAGCATTAATTTGCCATAATATTGATATTTAGCATAAGGGCTTGTATATTTTATAGAACAATTGTTAGGATATGCTTTATTTCTTCTTAACATTCCATTATCAAAGGGAATAAATGGATTCATTAGTCTATCTGCATCATCTCGTAAAAATCTTGTTACTCTACCGTTTTCATCTAGTCCGATGGTCTTTTGCTATTTTTTTTGCTGAATTTATTTTAATTTTTACATTAAATCCACTACTTGACATTATTCTGTTACTCCTATTTTATAATGTGGTAACCCACCTTTTCTATTATCGTCTACACTTATGACTTTAAAAACTTGATATTTTTGTTGTAGTAATGATAAATCGAATTTATCTTTTACTATTCCCTCGACTATATAATCATCTGTAGTTATATTTAATTTTTTTGTAGTAGGTATTGTAATAGAACCTGTACTTCCTTTTTCAAGTCCTTTGTCTACTAAATTAGTCTTTTTATTATGTCTAAAGTAAACTTCATTAAAATAGACTATTTCAAAGTTTTCATCGTCTTCTGTATGATAGACTGTTATTTTGTGTATAAAAAATCTTTTATTCATTTATCACACACACCCCACTATACAAAAGAGGATTACCATCAATGCCTATTTCATAAGCTAAATATGTTTTTAATACATCATATTTTTTATTAGCATAATCTGATTTTATTTCTTCTGGTGTTGCATATGATTCTGACCAACCTTCTATATTTTGTGATTTTAGATTGCCTATTTCTTCTAGTTTTGTTTCTTCTTCATTAATTAAATTAATAATTAAGCAAGTAACATATTTTACTTGCTCAGACAAATTGTTTTTATCAATGCGACCATGAGTATTATAGTTAATATAATTACTTGCTTTTATTACTAAATTATTAAAATTGTCAGGTATGCTTTCTGCATCTAACAATTCTAAATATTTATATTCATCTATGTATTTAAGCATACCTTATCCTCCTTATTATTCTCCTGCTGTAGCTTTTACTATAACTGCATCAGTATCTGTAACTGTATCAGCATATACCATTCTACCTTGTAATGCAGATGCTCCAATATGAGCGCCATCACTTAAAGTATTAACAGTAGGTTGTACTTGCCATTCATCAATAGCTTGACACCAATCTATACCGTAAACGATATATTGAACATCTTTTGTTTCATCTTTCTTTCCTAAATCTTCAACTATAACCTTTACACCGTTAATTTTCCCTACAACACCTTCTCTAGCTAATTCAGCACCAATTTGAGATGCAGTATTTGAATACTTTTCATCAGTTAGTAATAAAGTTTCTGTAGCATAATCAATAGCTACATACATTCTATCTTTGCTTACACCTTTTTTAGCTAAAATTGCAATATCTTTTACTATATTAGAATAAACATTTTCAGCTGTACAATCTTCCTGTGTAGAATCTGTTCCAGTTAATAATGCTTTAATAGCATCTTCTTCTAAAGTTTTAGATATTGAATAAGCACCACTTTCTAATCTTTGTGCTATTAAATTGTCTGGAACAGCTGAGGCTTCATATCCATCGATTAACTCATTTAAAGCCTTGTGATTATCAATAGCTATATTTTTGTATGAAGTAGCTGACTGACTTAAAGCGATTCCACTTTTTACATCATAGTCTTTAACTTCTACATCTTTTTCTCTTACTGGAACTTTAACTGCGCCAGCAGTAGGATTACCTTCATAATCTCTTGAAAAAGTATTTCTGATTCTTAATAAAGGTCTCATTAATTTTACGATTGCGTCTGCATATCTTTCTTGTCTTTCGTGTGTACCATTTGCATTTATTGCATTTGCCATTTTACATTACCTCTTTTCTAAAATTTAATTTCTGGGTGTTTTGAAGCTAATATCCCTAAAACACCATCATTACTGTTTGAACTAAAAGTTTTTACTGGTGTACCAGTTGCTTTTTGTTCTTCAATTTTTTCTCCTAAATATTTAGGATTATCTTTTAAGAACTTGTCTAAGTTTTCTTCAAACTCGCCTTCCATTTTTGAAACTTTAAATACTACATAATCTACATCATCTGCATTTACACCTTTTCTTAATACTGCATTTTCCTGCATTAAACTTGTATTTTTAGATAATGCATTTTGGTATTCTGTTTCCTTTTCAGCTTTTTGTTCTACCGTTTTTTGACTTTCTTGCCAATCCTTGAATGCTTTTAATTCTTCTTTACTTGGCATTCCTTTCATTTTCTTGGCAAGCATTGCATCTGCTATCTTTTGAGCTTCTGCTTTTACATCAACATTAGAACTTCCCTCATTTTGTTTTTTTTCAGTAGTTTGAGTACCTACTTCCCCAGCTTCTTTGTTTCCTTCTGCTGTTTCTTTTTTTTCTAAATCTTCTTTGTTATCTTCCATAACTTTTACCTCCCGTTTATCGTCCGTCGACATATTCCCAGTTGTTCTTTTAAGCCTGCTCCCGTAAAAAAGGCATAAAAATAAGAGGTTAGCTATTACTAATCTCTTGCATATAAAAAAGGCACCTGCTACAGTGTCTTAATTAACTTTAAATTAATAATGTAGGTTAGGATTTGCACCTAACATAAGCTTTATTTCGCATACACTTTGATATATGTTCTCAAATTTATTATTAATCCGAGATAGTCGACTTATCGGTTATCCAACATATATCTCCACTCTGTTGCCAGTGTCTACCTATTCCACCACTACATATTTTTATAAATTGTTTTCTATATCTACAACGATATCCAATATTTTTTCCCATTCTTCTGCTTTTGATGTAAAATCTTGATTTTTATCAAGATTATCCATCATTTTATTATATACTTTATCTTCTAATTCTTCTAAGCTTTCTTCATCAAAATCTTTTTCTATATTTATATTATTATTTTTTAGTAATTCTTTTTGTTCTTCTGAGAACTTATCTAATATCTTCATTTTTATCATTCCTTTTTAGTCTTTTTAGGAAAGACCGTTATTAATTTCCCTGTTTTTACATTTATAACAATGGTACAACTTGAACCTTTAATTTGCATACTGTCATCTAACCTTATTCTACCATATTTTATTGGATTTTTCAATGTATCTATTACATTGTCATAACTTACATTTCTTGCATATGTTCTTGATATTATATGTTCTCCAATTTCTTGTATTTCAATATTATTAATTTTCATTCCTAAAACATTATTATTATATTTATTTGCTATTTTTGTTACGTTTGAAATTTGATTTGATATACCTCTGTCTTGATTTCCTGTATATAATCTAGTATAGTCTTTTACAAATGATGTTTGTTGCAAAAAGTTTTCTAACTCTTTTTGATGTGTCTTATACATTAATGATTTTTTTGCAAAATCTGTCTTTGTATCCTCTATTAATTTATTATCTTTACTATTACTTGTTAATATCCCTTGTAATCCAGCAATTTCTTTTTTATCTCGTCTAATTGTTCTTTCCATTCTTCTTTGAATTTGAGAAGCATCGTATCTTGATATTTTTTTTCCATTATATATAACAGTTTCATTTTTCCAACTATTTAATTGTTCATTAGTGTATGTCCTTGAACTACCTTTATAATATGGATACCAATCATGCCTACAATTTACTCCTTTAAATCCTGTTGGCTCTCCATATCCTATATCATCTAAACTTAAATATCCTTTTTGACCACTTCTACTTACTATTTTCCCTTGCCATTCTGCGTGTTCTGGTCTTGCTCCACTATGTGCCGTTATTTCCATCAAGTCCCAACCCATTTCATCTGCCCTCATCTCTTGTAACTTACCACATGTCTGATTTACTCCAGTAATTATATTCATTCTTACTGCATTTTCTATACTTGTCTTATATCCACTAGGATATGATATTGTTGCTCCTTTTTTTGATAGATTTTTAACAGAATCTATAATAGATTGCGAATAACTCTTTACTCCTGTACTCACTTCCATATATGCTTTATTCATTGTATTATAAAACTCTGTTTGACTACTGCTGGCTGTTGTCATAACTAAATTGCTCAAACTATTATGTGTTTTCATTGCAGTTGCCATTAAAAATTGCAACATACTCTTGCTTTGATTAAATGGAAGAGGATTTAAACCCGCTTCTTTATATATCTTATCATCAAGTCTTAATGTTTTAGCTCCAGCTTTACTAAAAATATCTTCAATTTGACTTACAGAAGTTTCATTATAATCTGCAACCATATTAATAATGTCTTGATATATTAAACCCATTTCTTGTGCTATCAATATATCATTCAAAACTACTACATTGGCATAACCAACATTTGCTATTCTTGTTGCTATTTCTTGAATTATCTCTAATTCTAAACCGTCATATAATTGTTCTGCTTGTTTTGCTATGTTTTCAAAATCTTTAGGAGTCAACATTTATATCACTCCTCATCTACATTGCTTTCAAATCCAAATGCTTGTTGATTACTTATTTTTTCTTCTTGTATCTTCTGCAATTCCTCTTCTGCTTCTTGTTCTGACATTCCTTTTATATCCATTAAATAAGATTTTTTACTTCTCAGTCCTTGTGCCACTTCTTGCTGTGCCCTTAATTGTTCTGTATTCTTATCTTCTATAATGCTGTCATCTGGAATAATTGTTATTTTATTTGTTTTTATACCTTCCATTTCACAAATTACTTTTACCAAGTCATAAACAACATCGTTTACAATAATATCATAATGTACCTTTGTTCTAAATGCATCTGAGTTTTCTGATATAACTTCTGTTGCTGTTTTTGTACTCACGCCATCAAATTTATAAAAATTACTACCTAACCCTACATTAGAACTTAACCAATTTAATTCTGCATTAATACTGTCAATATGTTCTTGTGCTCTTAGATTAAAATCTATTTCTTTTACAGGTTGTCCTTCCATTCCGTTAATTCCCACATAGGCTTTATCGTTTGCATCAAAATATTGTATAAATCTTTGATTTCCATTTTCGTCATATGTAACTTGCCCTTTCATTGCTGTTTGGTCTACTAATATTCTTTTTCTACCTAATTCAAATTCATTGCAAAAGCTATCGTATTTTGTATCTATTGATTTAAATCTATCTATACTATTTGCAAGTATTGATATTCCCATTGGACTTTCTATATCAAAATTATTAGCTAAATTAGGTTTAATTACCTGAAATCTTGGAGTAGTTGTTTGTATTTCTTCTAATTCTTTTATATCTGGAAATTTCTCTTCAAAATTTATTTCTTTCCCTAGTTCTGTTTCTATGCTTGATTTATATAATTCATTTAACCTTCTATAAATACCTTTTTGATATTCATGGTATGTAATATGTGTGTAATAAACTTTCTTTTTTCTTACTTCTTCTACAAATCTACTTACTGTTATTAATCCATTTATATAACTATTTGTGTATTTGTACGGAATTACTACATCTCCTAAAACATAATCTATTATTGTCTTATTATTTTTATCTTTATATTCAATTAATGCTCCAGTTCCTATACCTAAACTTTTTTCTATAAAATTAGGAAAATTAACAGTAAAAGAATTTTCTTTACTATCTAAAACTTCCCACAATCTCTCAGTAGCCTTTTTATTACTTAATTCAATTCTTGTTTTTTCTGTCCATAATAATTTTGTTATATCTTCACATAGTTTTTTAGGCATATTCATTGTTTTACGTTCGCACTTTACGTCTTTACCATTAACTCTTAAATTATAATAATGAAAGTCATTTACATTACCTCTATACCATTGTTTCCATATAGCCATAAGGTCATAAATATTGCCTACTACTAAATTTATACCTTTTTTACTTAAAACACTTTGTATATTGTTATAAAGTTCCATTTAGTCCTCCTATTGTTTTAATCCTAATTTTTGTAGATTATCTTTTATCCAATATTGAAAATTATCTTGTGTGTGGTCTCCATACGAATAAGCAAAGTCTTTTGTGTATGTATTATAGTATTTTTCTGAACTTAAAAAAGCCTTCTCCGTTTTATCTGGAGTTGGCTTTCCCTTTTCTACACTATCCTTCAACCACATATAGTTTTCATTTTCTTTTTTAAATATTTGATTATTGTTATTATTTAATACTCTAAATCTTCTTTTTGAAATAAAGTCTTGAGAATATTCTATCAATTGTTCTTTGTCTTTACCTTTGTCAACTGGATGTAATCTTCTACCATAATCCTTAAAAAATTGATTCCTTAATGCTCCCTCTGCAGAATCTATTGTTTCTTTATCCATAGCTGTTTTATATTTTTTTACCATTGTTATTTCAAAATCAAATAAGTCTTTACTTAATTCACTTGGTGCTTTCTTAATTGCTTTTTCATGTGGGCTATAATAATACGTATCTAATAAATACCAATATCCATCATTTCCTAATCCATAACATCCTACAGCAGTTGCTGATGTTTGATGTCCACTATCTGTTGAAAAATCTATATATAATATTTTTATATTATTTTTTTCTATATAATCTTCGTCTACATATTCTATTAAGTCAGGATTATATATAAGACCTTCTAATCCTATTACTTCCCCTAAATATATCCATCTGTAGCGCTTTTCATCGTTCTTTTCCATTTCTTTAGCTTGTTCTATAAAAATTTTGCCTAACCATTTTTCGGGAACTGTTCTATAATCTGATTGAGTAACTATACAGTCTTCCCTTTTAGACATTTTTTCTGTCCATTGATTTACCCAATGAAATTTGTTTTTTGGTGGATTAAATGAATATAAAACTATAAACCAGTCATCATTTCCTCTTGTAAATGTTGCTATAATTTGGTCTATATCATCTGGACTATCAAATTCCGTTAACTCTTCAAACCATAATATTTTTATAGGTGTGTTTTCATCAATCATTCCTTTTATTTTTTCATAATCATCACCACCTGCAAAATATATATTGTTACCATTGTTTAAATGTATTTCTGCAGGACTTTTAAATGCTGTATAATCAACACCTTCTTCTAAATGGAATCTTGATAAACCTCTTTTCATTTCTTTATAAACACTATTTCTTAATGTGTTTTGATATCTTCTTATTATTACTGCACTACAATTTTTAAATTGTTCACAAAAAAAAGATATTTTTAAACTATTTTTACTTGTCTTTGTACTACCTCTTCCACCTTTATCTATTTGATGCGTTATTTTTGAATTAAATGTGTTCCAAAAATGTGGCGCTACTAATTCTTTTAATCTAACTTGTGACATTTTTATCGTCCTTTGGTAAATCATTAATAATTTCTATTCTTTGAATATTATCACTGTCTTTACTTATTTCTTGTCTCTTTAACTTTAATTCTTCTACTTTCAACTCTTTATCCATTATAATTCCATAAGCAGTCGCTAAGTCTTTTATATTAGTAAACATATCTATTTTTTCTAATTTACCATCCATTGCATCAAATATTTTATCTATCAGTTGTATTTTTCTTTTACTTCGTTTTTTCATAGCTTCCAAAACTTCTTCTGTATTTTCTTTGTGTTTTTGTTCAAGTTTTTTCAAGATTTTTTCATCTTTCTGTACAATCTCTTTAACTGTTACGTCTGCTATGTTAAACTTTCTTGCAACTTCTGAATAATTTTCACACTCTATATAACTTGCTATTATTTCTTTTCTTTCTTTGTCTGTTAACATTTTAATTCCTTATTTATTTCTATCATTCTATTGATTAAATCTCTCTTATTCATAAACTGCTCATACTCTCCATTATAGAATAAAGAATATATTGTAACTAGTTTTATATTCTTATCTTTCTTTTTTAATTTATATAATAGCATTGTTATATATCTTTGAATATTCATTCTTACACCTACTTTTTATAATCTTAACTGTTTTTGATTTATATTCCTTTTCTCCATTATAGAATTTATTGCATATTTTATATATTCCTTTATCTTTATCTATTTCATTTGTTACTTTACCTTTGCAATTGTAGACACATTCACAGCACACATTACTTTTATTTAATCTTATAATGTCTCCACATTTACTACACTTATATGTATTAGTTGTTGTATCTTGATTTATTAATATGAAATTATGTGTTTCACAACCGAAGCATTTCAGCTGTTCTTTGCAATCTTTGCATTTTTTCTTCGTACATATTTCTTTCATTTCCTTTTCCTTTGTTTTTAATATACACTATGTAATGATATAACGGTTTGAACAAGACGCTATCTCATTCCTTTTGGGCTTCTGGTATCATCACAGCCTATAACCTTTAGCAATAATTTGCCGAACCTCTTGGAAGATTAGATATTTTTCTTCCCTGTGACGGAATTAATATCGCAACCTTATACTCCCATAAATTAAATTTTTATATATCACTACATACTATATATTAGAGTGCTAACTAGAATACACTCTATTGCCTTCCAACTCTTATCTTCTCAAGAAAGGAGGTAATACCTTGGGCATTACTTATATATTAACTTATCTAGTATTGTTAATAACATGAAAAATAGAGAGAAACCATTACTAATTTCTCTCCTTAAATTTCCCTACTATCATAATAACACAGAAAAACGATTCGTATTCGTACTTTTTTCGTACCTCTTGAAAATTTATTTTTTATTATCATCATACAAATATTTTAATATTGCCTCATTTACTAGACCTGCAAAGGTTTTATTATCTTCCTTCAATTTTTTACTCAATTTCTCAAAAATTTCTCTATCTATCTTTACTAATCTAGTTGTTTTAGTTTCTTTTTCTTTTTCCCACTCTTTTTTATAATTTCGTTTCATATCCATAACAAAAGCCTCCTTGCTTTTTCTATAATATTATATTATAATTATATTTGCAAGAGGGCTTTCGCCCTCTCGACTTAGTCAAACATGTGATGTATAATCATTATGTCTTGCCAAAGTTGTTTGCGATGTGCTTGTAACTGTTTCATTTTGCGGTGAGCTGTTACAAGCTCTTTTATTGTCTTTAGTAACATTTTCATTCCCCCTTTCTTCTTGGTATGTATATATTATAACATACGTATATACGTATGTCAATACTTTTACACAATTTTTTTAACAAACTTACAACCATTGTGGCTGTAAGTCATTTTATATCTCTCCAAATTCTTTTGCAGTCATATATATTACTTTATTCATAATATTGTAATATGTATCTTTAGAAATGTTATTATTTATTTCTGTATATACTTGACTTCTTCCTTCTTTAAATATTAATTCTACTACTTTCATTTCTTCAGGAACTAATCTTTTAAAAACCGCTTCTATTAATCTTATTTTTTTCTCTATTGCTATCATTCTTCTTGTACTTGTTTTTTCTATTATTTTTACTGCTTTTCTTTCAGTTGGATTTCCTTTACGATTTCCTCTTGGTTGTCCATCTGGTGGCGGTGCTGATTCTTCTATTATTTCTTGACTTAATTCATCTATTGCTTCACAATTATCCCAATATTGATATAATTCATTTTTTATATATTCTCTTGTTTTGTATGGTACCTTATATTGTTTTCTCATAATGTTTTTCCTCCTTTGTTACTTTTTCTTTCTATACATTTTCAATAGCTCTTCTTGTTCTTTATTTATAATTTCTAATGAATTATTAAGTCGTTTTAATTCCTTATTTTTTTCTCGTAATTTTTCGTTTTCTTCACTTTCTTTTAAATAAATTTTTCTTTTTTCCTCTAGTTCTGCTTTTTTCTCTTTTGCTAATATGTACAGTTTATTATAATTAGACACTATTTCTTTAACTATGCTTTGTTGCTCTTCTGTTAGATTATCTTCTATTTAATTTAATAGTTCTTTTATTTTTGCACTATTATATATCATTATCTTTTGTCCTCCATTAAATATCTATATATAATTCTCTCAACTATTGACAAAGCTTCATAATTAGTCATTAATTTGCCTGCGTGTCTGTTGTGCATTTCTGTTCTTACTAGCTTTAAATTCATATTGTACTTTCTTCGGTATATCTCTACTACTTTATATTTACTTAATCCACTTTGCCATAGTTGTAAGATTTCTTTTTCCATACTACACCTCTATTGTGTAGTATTTGCTAAATTATTTATTATATGTTATTGTTTAAGTTCTGTAGAATTTTCTAATATAAATTGTTTAACTGTTTGTCCAGTATATTTATATGCTCTATCATCTATATACATTTGTGCTGGTAATTTTCTATTTGTTACTCC
>CANQZZ010000023.1 GCA_947628465.1 uncultured Clostridia bacterium | reverse complement strand
TCAAATACTCTGTTTAATTGTCTTAAATACATATCTCTTTCTTCTGTTGCTTCTTCTAATTCTTGTAATACCGTTTTAATTGCTTTATGTAATATAATTGGTCTGTTTTTATTTTCATCTATAAAATCATCACATATCTTTATCGCTTCTTCTAATTTCATAATCTAATCCTCCAATAATTCCTCATAGGCCTTTATTCTACCTAATTTAATTCCATATTCTAATGTTTTACCGTTTCTCCTACCACCTACTATTACATTTGGTAATTGTACTTCTTTTAATTTATTTTTTATTTTCTCTCTGCTAATAACATAGTTTTCTAGCATAAATTTGTATTTTTCTACTTTTCCCTCATAATAATCTAAATTTCTTAATACTGTTTCTATAGCCTGTATTAAATAACAATCTTCATTTTTACAAAGTATTTTACAGTATTTTCCTTCCTTTTCACAATAAGCAGATATTACATAACCACAAATTGTATTTTTACAAATATCAATTGCTTCTTCTAATTTCATTTTATCTTTGTTCATAGTTCCTCCTACTTAATCTTTAATTTTAAACATATCTAAATTGCATCTATTATAAGTAAATTTTCTACTTGTTTCTTGTCCTTCATCAAGTCGTATATCATATAACCAATCATAAACTATACTATCATTATTCATTGCTATAACCGTTCCTTTCTGATAGCCTACCCAATTAAGAAACACCCTTACTCTATCTCCTATATTAAATTCTGGAGTATTTATTATTTTTCTACCATTTACAATTTGCATATTCCCTCCTACTTAAAATCATTTACTTTGCCTTTTGGTTTTTATCTTTTTTAAAACCGCATTTCATCTGTTTTTTTATCCATTCACTATCATAATAATGTTCTACTTCTTCTCCTAATGCACTTGCCCATATAGACAATAAAACTATTATTACAATAACTCCTAATATTAATAAAACCATATTTATACTCTATTATCCTCCTATTTACCATACAATATTTTATTTTTATCTATTAATTCTGGATTATCATATACATTACCTATTATTTCAAATCTTTCCTCTGATTTTCTCCTAAAAAGTCTGGTTTCCCTTCTTGATAATTCATCTATATACACACGATTGTGATTATTTATTTTATATTCTAAATAATGTATATAAACAAAATCTTTTACAAGTCTATATGATCCTCTTTCAAAAGTTACAATATAATTTTCTATAGGATTATATTGGGAACATACATTTTTTATTATTTGTACAACATCTCCCTCATATATCTTCTTTCCGTTTTTATCTTTTAGTCCTGTGTATTGTCCTAATGTATTAATATCTATTTCATGATTTACTGATATTGTTGGAATAACTCTATTTTCTTTCAATGCTTCTTCATAACTTGTACTATGTGGCATTATAATTACATGCTCACCATCTAACAACGCATAATATCCTTTTACCCATTTATCTCCATACGGAGTTTTCTTTTTTGCTCTAAATTCTATTTCTCTCATATTTCCTCCTCTCTACATTAAATCCACCTAATTACTGGCTCTCCTGTAAACCCTTTTTGCCACACAAACCAGCAATAACATATTGCAGTTGCTTTATATTTATCAAATTCTCCATTCATTGCACATAATTGTCTTACACTATTTACATACACATATTTTGGTGGATATTTTTCAAACAATTTTTTTCTTGCTTGTCCTTCTAAAAACTGTATTTTTAAAAACATTACTGTGTAATACCCATCTGCTTGTATATCTAATGCTTTTTGTACAAATTCGTTAGCATATTTATATGGTGGGTTAGTCAATATATCCATATATAAATTTTTATATTTTGCAATTAAAAAATCTTGTACTTTACCATATCCTCTATCTATTATGTCTGAGATATAAACCCTGTACCCCCCCTCTTGCAACACTTTGCTTAAATGTCCTGCTCCACAAGCACATTCCCAAATATCATTATGTAATTTAATTCCATCTACTTCTAATTTATCTAAAAATATTTCAAGTGCTTTTGGATCAGTTGCATAAAAATCATTTTGTTCTCGTTCTTTCTTACTATGATTACTTGCACCTAATTGTACAAATGTACTATTTCTATTAGTCCAATCCTTCACTCGACATTACCTCCAAATTTCAAATTCTCTATTTCTATGTATAAATCTTTACAGTTTTCTTCTAGATCACTTATCATACTGCTTTGCATTTCTGTAACTTCCTCTAATTCTTGTTTCTCTTTCTTTAATGCTTCATAATCTATTGCTAATGCCATACTTTTAAAACATACTATTATTGCTAATATTGCTAGAATAACTATTATTATTGTCTGTATTTTAAAATCTCTTTTTATTTCTTTTAAAGTTTTATCTCTCATTGCTACATATCTTACTTCTTCTAAACTTTTTATTTTCATTTGTTTTCCTCCTTAAAATCTACATTTAAATCCATTATGCTTTTCTAAATAATTTATTAAGTCATCAATGCTGTCTTTATTACTGTCCATTATTGAACTATTTTCTGAACTTAAATAATGATCCACATTAACTAAGATTTGATATAAATACCATTCTGCGTTTTTTTCTAAATCAGTACGAATGCATAAATGGAATTTGTCTCTATTTAATATTCCTTGTATTTTTATTAACTTTTCTATTTCTTCGCTCATCTTTATTCCCTCCATTACTTTTAAATTTTATTATTAATAAATTCTAACCCTTTTTCAGTTCTAATAGTTATAATACTATTTTTAGCACATCTTTTAAAACGTCTATCTGTATATGTATTTGAATAAATTTTATTTTTATTACCATTATTTTCTTTTATAAATCCAATCGGATTCTTTATTTTAATTCCTTTATCTAATTCCCACTCTTTAATTGTTTTCTTCATATGTTTCCTCCTTTCAAAATTTTTTTACACATTTCTATTCCTTTTGTATTTTTAAATTTTTTATAAATTTCACAACTTTCTGGACCACACCAATCTTTTTCAGCTAATCCAACACAACCCAAACATAATTTTTTTTCAAATACTTCACAACTAATCATAATTAATAAGTTAATCCCCCGATTTTTATAATTACGGTGCACATAAAGTTATATTTGAAAGTAACATATCTTATATTTTGTTATTTTCGTTAAATCCATATAACACTTCAAATAAATATACTTATAGCTTGTCTATCTTTTGAATATAACTTCTTACTTTTATGTTACATTCACTATTCATTTTTCTAAAAAAACCTCATTTTTCGCATAGTATTATTATTTTTTTCTTGAGTTACTCCAATATATCTTAAAGTAATATCTTCACTAGAATGATTTAATACATCCATTATCATTCCAATATTTTTCTCAGATGCTTCATACAAAAATAATCCAAACGTTTTTCTTAAAGTATGTGTTCCAACATTATACACTCCACATGTATTACAAGCATCTTTGATAATTATATATGCTCTAACTC
Organism: uncultured Clostridia bacterium; assembly: GCA_947628465.1. The sequence goes on along the minus strand of CANQZZ010000023.1, from coordinate 13,572 downwards.
TACCTATAGGTTTATTACTACCTTTTCTGCTTTTAAATAAATATTCATCTGGATCTTTATTTGCAATATAACTATCTAATTCTTTTTTTAAATATGGATTCCAGTCATAAGTTTTTTGCTTTTTTGTTTTTTTTTCTCTAATGTTATAATATTTTTTTAAACAATCTCTTACCCTGAATTTCAAAATATCTGATATTCTCAATCCGTGTATATATCCCAAATAAAAACATTAATGCATCTCTATCATTTTTATTTTTTAGATATTGATAAATTTCTTTTATTTTATCCATATCTCGAATCGGCTCAACAATATTCATATTATCCCTCCAATTCCTTTAAGGCATTAATTAAACATTTATTATGCAGAACTACTTTTATACTTTCCTTTTTAGTGACAGTCTGTGGAATAATACATATCCCTCCTGACATTTCATGTTTTTTATTTTTTATTGGTATTTCTTCATCACAATAGTCACATAAAAAATATTCATAATCTTTTTCTTTTTTTGAATTAATTAAATTACTTATTTTTGTTTTTTTATACTTTGTATATTTATCTATCTTTTTTCTGTTTCTTAAATATATATAATCCATAATCTACCTCGTTAAAATTTTGTAATTTTCATACTTTGTAATTCTATAAATAAATCTTTTTGCATATCTATATCTAATAATTGATATTCTTTTGTTTTTTTTATTTCACTAATTTTATGAAGTTTATCCCAAAAATTTTTTGGTGGATTCTCTTTATATTTATTTAATAACATAAAGTAATACTTATTATATTTATTATATGTGTTCAATGACTGTTCTTCAGTTGTTCGTTTGTTGTTTAATAAAAAATCAAATTGTTGTTCATTTTGTTGATACATATCATAATTAACTATTGATATTATTGTATATTTTTTATTTTTTTGTTGTTCAATTTGATGTTCATTTTCAAAACATTTTAATATTCTATATATTTTACTTTCTTGAATGTGAACAACACTTTCCAAACTCTTACGAGAAGTTAATAATTGTCCTCTTTTTAAATGAACAATATCATTACCAACTTTTACATCTGTATCTTTATAACATGCAGAAAGTAATAAATGTATCCACAAATGAACATATTGACTATCATTATACCAACTACTATTTTTTATTTTTCGATGTATACTTATCCATCCATCATTCATTTGTATTCACCCACTTACTAACTAATTTTTTTATAAATTAAATTTTCTTCTTTCCAATTTTTATATTTACTCTTTAAATATTCTCTTATTTTTTCTTTACAATAATTTCTTTCTTCTTCTGTTCCAAAATCATATTTTCTGTGACATTTGTTTTCTGTAAGTTCTGTGCATAAAGTAACTACATTTTCTTCTATACCTAAGCCACCATTATTACGAGATAAATAATGTGCGTTCGGCATAACATTAATTTTATTGCCGCAAATAACACATCTTCCTTCATCTCTAAGAAATACTTTTTCTTTTACAGAATAAGGAATATCTGTTGCTTTTGCTCTATTAGATTTTTTGTTGCTAGTCCTCTTTATAGATATCCTTTTAATAGGTGTTATTTCTTTATATTCTTTATATTTACAGCCTATACATTCTTGATTTGATATTTTTTTTCGCTTGAGCTGACAGTAACAATATCTTTTATAATTTTTACTTCTTACTCTAAAATTCAAACAATTCATTGACTTTTCAACTCCTTAAATGTATAATTAATATAGAATTTATACTTGTATATTTATAAAATTCTATTTGACCTAATTTGCTGTTGGTAAAGGTGCAATTAGGTCATTTACTACGTTTAGAACATGTTTTTCAAAGTTTCTTGCTTTATTTATTTGTTCTTCATTCGTAGCATTAAATAATAACCATTTATTTGTATCTATTGCATCAAAATATCCTTGTATTTTTTCAATAATTACTTCTCTTGCCATATTTTTCACTCCTTTCTTTTTTTAAAAATTTGATATATAATATCCTCAAAAGCGAGGTGTATTATTATGGATTTTAATTCATTAAAAGTTCTTCATATAATTAATAAGTATTCTGATGAAACTGATATTGATGTTATTGTTAATAAAAGTAAAATTCCTAAAGATGATTTTGTAGAAATTATGATGTATTTAGAAAAACATGAATATATAAAATTTACACATTCAGGTTATGTAGAATCTACTAATAAAGGTAAAACATATTTTTCTAAAATATTTATTAGTTGGATAATAAACAATTTTCTTGCTATTATCGCTATAATAATTTCTATCATTGCTTTATATAATTAAACTTTTTACAAGAGCCATGATACTTATTATTAAAGCAATTATTGATAAAAAATTAGGTTTCCACCCGTCGTTTTTCATATTTTCCTCCTAATAAAGTACAAATATTCCAGCTTTTATTAAAGCTATATCAAATATTACTGCCCATAATAATAATGCGAATGTACATTGTAATGCTGTTATTATTAATTCTTTTATCTTCTTTTTTTGTATTTTTCTCTTTTTCATTTGTTATTCACTCCTCTCTTTTAGAGCCATTCTTATGAAAATGTTAGCAAGTTGCTTATATACTTCTTCTTTTTCTTCTTCTGTACTTTCTATAATATGTCTTGTAACCTTATACTCTTCTTTCATAAAATCAGCTCCTTTCTTAATTTTATTCTTTATGTTTGTCTTTCTTGTTAATCAATTTATTTTATTTTTTTATTATTGTTTGAAACATTTTGTTTCTTTGCAAGCTAAAAAAATATCTATGATTTTACATTCATATAAATTTGCCATTTTTTCTTTCATTTTGTCACTTGGATTTCTTTCTGCTCTTTCTAACATTGATAAATATTCTTTTGTTATATTTAATTCTTTTGAAGCTTGTTCTTGAGTCATTTTTTTATTTTCCCTTAACTGCTTCAATGTTTTTATTTTCATCTTTTCCCTCCTTTTTTAAACATTTTGTTTTAACTGTGATTATATTATCAAACATTTTGTTTCTTGTCAATACTTTTTTTAAAAAAAAATCGTATTTTACAAACAAATTGTTTCAAGTCATTGAGAGAGTAAGAAAAAATTTTTAAAAAATTCTTTACAAATAAAACAATTTGTTTTATAATTATAATAGAAATTAATGCAAGGTGGTTAATTATGAATAGAGTTAAATTATTAAGAGAAGAAAAAGGATTAAATCAAGCAGATATTGGAAAACTTTTAGGACTTACTTCTCAAGCAGTTGGACTTTATGAAAATGGTAAGAGAGATATTCCAACAAAACATATAATAGAATTAGCAAATTTTTTTAATGTAACTGTAGATTATTTGTTATGTAAAACTGATTCAAGAAATGCCATTGTTCATGTTGCTAAAATACCAGTTTTGGGAACTGTAAGGGCAGGATATGATTGGTTAGCAGAAGAAAATATTATAGATTATATTACATTGAAAGAAAACATTCCTAATGTAAAAGAATATTACGCACTTAGAATTACTGGAGATAGTATGCTTCCACTTTTAAGTGAAGGAGACTTAGTCATAGTTCATGACCAAGATGATGTAGAAAGTGGACAAACTGCCGTTATACTTATAAATGGAGAAGAAGCAACTGTTAAAAAGGTAATAAAAACAAATGAGGGAATAGAACTTCATTCTATGAATCCATATTACCCTATAAAGAAATTTACATTTGAAGACATGAAAAATATACCAGTAAAAATAATAGGAAGAGTTAAAGAAGCTAAAATTAAAGGTGCGTTTGAGTAACAACCATTTGTAAAAATATATGATTAAATTAAATAAGAAAAAAATGAGGTAATAATTATGAAATTTGAAAAATTAATGAATTTATTTTTTTATATTCTTACAGTAATATTCTCTTTATTATTTATAGGATTTATTGCCTATAATTTTGGACAAATTATAGGTATAATATTATTATCATTATATGTTTTAACATATTATTGTCATATAGAATATAAAAAATATATTTTAAATACATATTACATAGAAAAATATGCCGATAACAGAGAACCAGATGTAGCAATGATAGAAGATTTTTATCATAGTTTAGGCTTTGCAGATTATAAATGTAATTTAGACATTGATATAAAAAATTATACTGATAAAGAAATTACAGAAGCTTTGGAAATTTATGAAAAATTTAAATTAAATAATAATCTAAAATAAAATTTCATTTATTTATACCATAGAGTTGTGTTTTTGGCACAAAAACTAAAAAAGCAAAACTCATATATAATATATGTAAATTTTAATAAGTAAAACAAAATAACTAAAAAATAGGAGATAAATAAAATGGAAGCAATTTATGCAAGACAATCTATAGAAAAAAAAGACAGTGTAAGCATTGAAGCACAAATCGAGAAATGCAAGTCCTTTTGTAATGATGAGAATTATAAGATATATAAAGATGCAGGCTATTCTGGGAAAAACATCAATAGACCTCAATTTACAAAGCTTCTTGAAGATATTAAATCTGGGCTTGTTAACAAAGTAATTGCATATAGATTAGATCGTATTAGTAGAAGTATTGCAGATTTTTCTCAACTTTTAATAATGTTTGATGAATATAATGTGAAGTTTGTTTCTGCTACTGAAAACTTTGATACTGATACTCCTATGGGCAGAGCCATGATAAACATTGTTATGACTTTTGCACAACTTGAAAGAGAAACTATTGTAGAGCGTGTTACAGATAATTATTATTTTAGGGCTAATAATGGATATTGGGCTGGTGGATATGCTCCATATGGATACAAGATTAATCATATTATAGGAATCGATGGTAAAAAGCATTCTGTTTTAGATATAGATAAAGAACAGTCTGTAATAGTAAAACGAATTTATGATATGTACATTAATAGAAATATTAGTATGAGAAAAATAGCTCAAGAACTAAACAATGATAAAATTCCTACATTGAAAAAAAAACGGTTTTTGGGGAATTAATGCAGTAAATGCAATATTAAGTAGACCTATTTATACTAAGGCGACTATTAAAATATATGACTATTTCAATAATTTAGGAGCTAACATTACAAACGATATAGAAAGTTTTGATGGTTCTATGACATCTAATTTATTTGGAAAAGCAAAAAAGAATGTAAAAGTGAAAGCATTAAGAGAATATAGTGATATGTATCTATCATTAATTAATTGCAAACCTATTATTTCAAACGAAGATTGGTTTAAAGCACAAAAAATAAAAGGTATTAAAAAGTGTTTACCTCCACGTTCTAATTCATCTAAAATTTCATTTTTATGTGGATTAGTTAAATGTAAATGTGGTGCTAATATGGTAACACAAGGTTGTAAAAACAGAGCTGGTATTCAATATCATTATTTTATATGTAGCAACAAAAAAACTTTAGGAGCAAAAAGTTGTAACAATAAAATGATAGCAGTTTCAAAAATAGAAGAAATAGTACTTAAAGATATAAAAGAACATTTTAATTCAAAAAATATAGTAAAAAAAATTGATAAATATATTAATAATACTGAAAAGCAAAACATTGAACTTTTAAATAAAAAAGAAATATTAGAAAATGAAATTGTTAAATTAGATATTCAAATTACAAATCTTCTAAACTCTATCGCAAATGGAAATGCAACTGCTTTAAAATATATAAATCAAAAAATTGAAGATTTAGATAAAAAAAAGATTATAAAAACAAAACAACTTTCAGAATTAAATATAAATACCCTTTCTGATGACAAAGCATTTATACTTAACTACATAAAAGACGTTAATACTAAATTACTTTCTAAAGATTTTGAAGAATTAAAACTACTATGTAAAACACTTATAGAAAAAATAATTGTAGATGGTAAAAATATTGACATATACTATAAAATTTAGTGTATGTCTTTTTGATTTTAATGTATCATTATTAAATACCAATATTTTAGCCATAATAAACCTCCATAAAATTTATTTATTCTTTATATTTTATGAAGTTTTATTTGATTTTGATACTTTTTTCGCAGGAATAATGCCATCTGAAGTCAGATGGCATTTTTTGTCATTCTACGGGTTCATATCCGTTTATGAAGTCCCACAAGAAAGCTTCCATTTTCTTATCATAGATAAGAATTTCGGAGTAATCAGCATATTCGGCATCGTTATTATTACAATGCACAGCATATACAGTGAAGATTTCCCCCGTTTCCTTGTTCCGAACTTTGAATTGCGCAAATGACATTTTTATTCCTTCTTTCAAAAGATTTTCTTAAGATACACCTAAGAATTAATTTAATTATACCATTTTACATAAAATTTTGCAAATTTGCTTTTTTTCTTCTATTAATGTATACTTTATTTGTTTAAATTAATAGATAAAATTTGGAGGTATATTATGATTGAAATATCAGATTTTGGACAGTTTGAAAATAAGGATGTTAAACTTTTTACTCTCTCTAATTCCAATGGATTAGTTGCAAAATTAACTAATTTTGGTGCTGTTCTTGTTTCACTATTTGTTCCTGACAAAAATGGTAATCTTAATGATGTTGTTTTAGGGTTTGATAATTTAGAAAAATATTTTTCAAATGATATTTGTTATTTTGGCTCTACCGTTGGAAGAAATTGCAATAGAGTTAAGAATGCTAGTTTTTCGCTTAATAATATAACTTACAACTTAGATAAAAATGAAAGAAACAAAAACAACTTACATAGTGGATTTAATCCATATAACGAACGAGTTTGGGCATATTCAATAGATGAGAATAACAATTTTATTTCTTTTAATTTAATTAGCCCAGATGGAGATCAAGGTTTTCCTGGAGAATTTAACATTACTGTTACATATACTTTGACTGATGATAATGAATTGAAAATCAATTATAATGGAAAATCTACAAAAGATACTATTGCAAATATGACGAATCATAGTTACTTCAATTTATCTGGACACAATAGCAAAACTGCTATGAATCAAACGCTTTATATAAATGCTGATAAATTTGTAGAAGTAGATGATGAGCTTATTCCAACAGGAAGATTAGTAGATGTCGAAAATACTCCAATGGATTTTAGAACACCTAAAAAAATTTCTACTGATATAAATGATGATTTTGAGCAATTACATTTTACTGGAGGATATGACCATTGCTATGTTTTAAATAAAACACATTCCGGAATAGAAAAAGTAGCAGTTTTATCAGATGAAGAAAGCAATAGAACTATGGAAGTATATACAGATAGCGTAGGAATTCAATTTTATGCTGGAAATTTCATAGAAAACAACACACAAGTTGGAAAAGAAAATTGCTTGTATAAAAATAGAACTGGAGTTTGTTTAGAAACAGGCTTTTTACCTGATAGTATGAATAACGAAAACTTTCCATCTCCTGTTCTTAAAGCAAATGAAATTTATAATACTACGACAATATATAAATTTATCTAGTTATATCAAGTTCCTATTACCTAAAAAGAGAAGCTAAAATGAACATAACTTCTCTTTTATATTATATTTTTATTTTTTGGAATACTTCAAACTTCTCTTCCTTTAATTATATATCTTTTTTGGTTATCGTTTGTACAAGTGATTAATGTTACTTCTCTTTTGCCATTTGTAAGCTGACTTGTACATTCTAATTCATCTGGATTTACTATAAATTTATCATATACTGCATATTTTATAGTGTTTCCACCTAAGTCTGTTATTTCAATTATATCTCCATTTTCTAATGTTGGTACTTTACTAAAGAATTTAGAGTTTTTATAGTTGTGGCCTGCTATACATAAGTTTCCTACTTCATTAGGGTTTGGTCCATGGAATTTGCATGGTGAAATTTTTAACAACGCATCTGAATATGTAGAAAGTATTGGATAATTTACATTTATTGATGGAATATTTATTTTTCCTATTGTATAGTATACTGTTCCATCACTTGCAACAGATTTCTGTTCTTCTGGTACATCTACTGTTACTTCTGTTTCTATTGTTTGTGTCTGTGCAACTTGTTCTCTATCAGGAATTGCATTTAAAACAACTACTGTTACTTCTTCTTCAATAATTTCTTTATCTGCCTCAAAATCCATACCTTCTAATATTTCCTGTGAAACTTGCTCACTTTTGTTTCTATCATATTCTGCATATATTGCATAAGAAGATAATACGCATAGCAAAAAAACAGATAAAAAGAATTCAAATCTAAAGATTTTTTTCTTTCTCTTTAATTCTGGTGTTACATATAACTTTTCAGAAATAAGAATCTGATTCATTTGCTATCTTCCTTTCATAATACTCCAAATTTATTTTAGCATACTTGCTTTAATATTTCAACTGCTGTATCAATACTTTTTTTAGGTGTAGAAGCCCCTGCCATAATTCCAATTTTATTAAATTCCTTCATTTTACCTACATCTAATTCATCTATTGTTTCTATTAATATACTATTTTTACAATTTTTACTTGCAACTTCATATAATTTATTTGTATTTGAGCTATGCTTTCCTCCAATTATTATCATTGCATCCACTTGTTTTGAAATTTGTTTTGTTTCTTCCTGTCTTAAACTTGTAGCATTACATATAGTTTTTCTTGCTTCTAATTCTATATTTTTATCCTTTATATCTTCCTCAATTAAAGATATATATTTGTTAAATTTATCTAAGCTAAATGTAGTCTGCACTAATACAATTAACTTTTGTATTTTAGAATTATACAATTTTTTTAATGATTCTTTTATATCTTCCTCTGTTTCAATTATGCTTGCATTTTTACCACAATAACTTATTGTTCCTATTGTTTCTGGATGATTTTTATTTCCAATTAAAAATATGTAATTTCCATTGTTTGCATATTCTTCTGCAATTTTGTGTATTTTTAGCACCTTTGGGCAAGTTAAATCTATTAGCTTTATTTTCATATCTTTTGCTTTATCATATAAATCTTTTTCTGCTCCGTGTGCTCTTATTATTACACTTTCTTTTGCTTGCTCTATATCATCTATTATTTTCAAACCTTTTTCTTGTAATTCTAAAGTTACTTGTTTGTTATGTACTAGTTCTCCTAAGCAATACATGTTATTATTTTCGTCTAATAATTTATTTGTTTTACTTACAGCGTTTTCAACTCCAAAGCAAAAGCCTGCAGTTTTTCCAATAATTATCTCCATATTCTCACCTAATTTTATAAATTATTGTTTGAAACAATTTGTATAAAAAGGGGTTTTTCCCATTTTTGCTCAAATTTATTTTGTCATCTTTAATATTTCTTCTTTTAATACTCTTACTATATCTTCTTGTTTAACTTTTCTTATGATTTCGCCTTTTTTAAATAGCAATCCTTCTTTTATTCCTCCAGCTATTCCTATATCTGCGTGTCTTGCTTCGTTTGGACCATTTACTCCGCATCCCATAACTGCAACTGTTATATCTTTATTTATGGTTTGAAGAAAATCTTCTATTTCATTTGCTATTGGTATTAAATCATATTGTATTCTTCCACATGTAGGACATGCTATTAATGTTGGTGATTTATATAGGTTGCAGTCCTTTAAAATTTCTTTTGCAACTTTTATTTCCTTTACTGGATCTGCAGATAGAGATACTCTTATTGTATCTCCTATTCCTTGTCTTAATAAAGCTCCAAGTCCTATACTAGAACTTACTGTTCCACTAAATTCGGTTCCTGCATGTGTTACTCCTAAATGCAAAGGATACTTAATGGTGTTTGCTGCCTCTGTATAACTTTCTATGCACAAATCTAAAGATGAGGCTTTTAGTGATAGGGCTATATCATAAAAGTCTAAATCTTCTAATATTTTTATATGTCTTAGACCTGCCTCTACCATACCTTTTGCTGTTGGCTTGCCATCCCTTTCTAAAATATCTTTTGGAAGAGAGCCACTATTTACACCAATTCTAATTGGAATGTGCTTTTCTTTGCATATATCTACAACCGCTTTTACTCTATCAATTGAACCAATATTTCCTGGATTTATTCTTATTTTATCAACTCCTGCTTTTGCTGATTGAATAGCTATTTTATAATCAAAATGTATATCAGAAACTATTGGAATATGTATCTGTTTTTTTATATCTGCAATTGCTTCTGCGTCTTCTATATCTAAGCACGCTACCCTTATAATTTCACAACCTGCTTCTTCTAATTTTAAAATTTGTTCTACTGTTGATTTTACATCTTTAGTTTTTGTATTAGTCATTGATTGAATTACTACCTTGTCTTGCCCTCCTATTTGTACGTCCCCTACAAATATTTTTCTAGTTTCATTTCTTTTTACCATATAAATCATTCCTTTTACAAATTAATATATTATATTTTATCATAAAATGTCGCCTTTTCAAATATTAGTTTCATTTTTCTATTTATTATGATATAATTTAAATATATAGTTCTTAGGAGGGTTTTATGAGTGGTTCTAAGGATAATAACGAAGATTTAAAAAAGTTAGAAGATGAAGCATATTTCGAGCTTTGTCAAATAATTGCTGAAGCTTTAGAATATCAAGATGTAGAATTATTAGATGCCAGAATTGCTGCTTGGAAAACAAAATACAAAAAGCTTTTAGATAGACCTTCTACTAATTCTAAATCTGATTTCAAAAAAAGAATTGAATATTTGCTAAATCAGTATTATTCTTCTGTTACTCAATACATTTTAAATCAATTAAAATTACATGAAGTAAAAAAAGTTGAAAAACAAGCAAAAGCAATGAGAGAATTATATAGAACAATAAAGGATACAAATGACTATGATTTATTAACAAGAAAAATAAAAAAATGGGAAGAAAAGTATCCTATAGATGGTTTTTTAGCTATGTATCAAAAAAGAATCAAAATGCTTACTAGAGAAAAAAATATAAGAGAAAATTCTTTTAAACAAGAGGAAGCATTCAGCGACCTTGTTGCTGTAACTAAAAAAACTGGTACTATTGATGAGTTAAAATATGAATTAAAACGTTGGGAAGACAAATACTCAATTAATGATAAATTTACTATAGATGATTTCATCAAACATGAGACAGAAGTTAAGAGATATACATCTGATGAATTTTTGCAATCTATTGCAAGAGAAGATACAAAGCCCGAAAATCCAAATCAAATGATTGTTGATTATACTGATAAAGGCTTTTCAGATATGGCTCTTCAAGCAAATGCTTATGCAATGCTTGATGCTATTGCTAAATCTCCTAATAATGTTGATGAAGTTTTTAGATGGGTTTATCAAAATAGAAATATAAAATTTAATGATAAATACAAAGAATTAATATTAAATACTACATATTTGAATTATTCACCTACATATTTAAATAAACTTCCAAAACCTAAACTTGATATGGCAAATAGTGCTTTATCTTTTGAAGAATATCAAAATATAGATGATATAAAAAGATATGCTATCATTAGTTACTTTAATTTATTACTTCCACCTGAAAAAGCTGTTGCTAATGATGATTTTAATAGATGTGTTTATACAATCTATTCTAAAACAGAACAAGCAAGAATTGCACCAAAAATGGAAGAACCTTTTCTACATATTGATAATAGTATCATTGAAGATAATACACCTCAAGCAGTTCCAGAACCAATTTCTAAAGAACAATTCGATTATACTTGTGTTGTTGCTTTATCTCCATTATTTATATTAGCTGTTAATGATTGGGATAAACAAGCTAAAATAATAGATAGTATAGATTCTGATGTGACTAAACAAGTTGATATGGAAAGGCAAGAAACTATTCAAAAAGATAATTTTATTAGAACAAATAATAATGTAGAATAACTAAAACTCCTATTATTTTTTATAAAATAATAGGAGTTTTTATTTTTTTGTTTATTTAATGTTCATATATATTTCCAATATCTTTTCTGTAATCTAATTTTTCATCAATGTTTCCTTTAATAGAATTATATACCTTTTCTTTTGCTTCTTCTAAAGTATTTCCTGAAGCAGTAAGTCCAAATAGTCTTGAATTACTTACTGATGAATATTTATCTTTTTCTATATTCTTTGTGTTTGCAAAATATATTTTTACACCCTGATTTTCTATGTTTCCTTTGTTTAATGTAAATACTAATGGTTCTTTTCTATTTTCTACTGCATACTCTTTTGTTACTATATATACAGTAAATGTATAGTCTTTTTTAAATTTACAATTATCTTTATTTAATGTTTTATTAAATATATTTTCCATTACTTCAGTAAAAGGTGTTTCTAATGAATTTAATACATTTAATGCCTCTGGGTCTCCAAATCTAGCGTTGAATTCTATAAACTTTATTCCATTTTTAGTCTTAAAGAATCCACCATAAATTACTCCATTAAATTCTATTGAATCCTTATTTACATATTTTAAAGTGTTTTTTATAAGCTCTGCACACTCATCTACATCTGATTGCTCCAAAAATGGCAATAATCCATTTTCAAAACTTAAGCATCCCATTCCTCCAGTTCCAGGACCTTTATCTTCATCATATCTATAAGGATAGTCAAATGTTATTGGTGTAACTACTATATTTTCTCCATCTGTTAGTGCCATTACTGTAAATTCTCTTCCCTCAATTTTATCTTGAATTATTACATTTCCACTTGTTTCTAAACAGCTTTTTGCATACTCGTATCCTTCTTCTTTTCCCTTAAAATGTATGCCTCCTACTTTTACTCCTTTTCCTCCAGTTAGTCCTTCTGGTTTTACAACGAATGAGTCGTCTTCATAAGTATCTATAATTTTTTTAAGCTCATTTACATCTGTAATATTGTAATTTTTTATTATCATATTTGGTGCAAGTTTTTTTACAATGTCTAGACTATATGATTTACTCCATTCAATTTTTGCTCCTTTTGATGTTGGTCCAAATGTTTTTAGTCCTAAGCTTCGTGCTACATCTATTAACCCATCTTGAAGTAAATTATCACTACTTATAACACATGTATCAATATTATTTTCTTTTATGAAGTTTTTTACAACTTCTTTATTAAACGGATCATCTACTATATACTTTCCATGTGACTTATTTACATATCCTATTATAGTTGGATTTTCATAAGGACATACTGTATAAAGTTCATACCCTTTACTTATATACTCTGCTAAAACTGCTTCTCTTCCACCATTCCCTAGTAACAAACACTTCTTCATTTTTATTTCCTCCCTATATAAATTCTAATTTATTTTATTCTATCAGTATTAAAAAATTTTTTCAATATTTACAAAAAAAGTATTGACATTTTTTAATGATAATTGTAAAATAATTTTACTAGAAAAAGCGAACAATAATTTGTGGAACAAAATTTCTTTTAAAAGTAACTAAATGGGGGTAATTGTATGGGCATATTAAAATTTAAGAAAACAGTAAATAGTCAAACATATTTAACAGTTAGTGTTTTAGGGAACAGCTTAAAATTAAATGTAAAATATTCTGATATTTCATCAGTTGAATTAAATAAAAAGGAAACTGAAATTGATTTATTCTTACCTAAAATTTATAAAAATATCGAAAACATAGATGTTATCAATATGGCTATTCAAAAATTATATGATACTATTGCTGAAACTGAAATTGAATATGCTATGGAAGTTGCAAGACATAT
>CANQZZ010000022.1 GCA_947628465.1 uncultured Clostridia bacterium | reverse complement strand
ATATATAAAGATAGATTTCATAATGTATATCAAACAAAAGAATCGGAAGAATATTTGAATACTACATTTGGAAAACTGTCTGAATTAAGTAAAAAGTATAAAGGAAAAATTCCTGAAGAAGAAGCAAATAAAATTTATGATAATATAGATTATAAAAAGATGACCGAAGAAGATAAAGAGGTTATGGGCACAATTGTTGAATTCTTAATTAATAAATTTTAAGGAAGGTTATAAATAATGATAATAGAAAAAGCAAGAATTGCATTAGAAAAATTAAGAAGAACTAATTATAAACAACGTCCAGATTTCGGCTTAGATGCAACAACAGAAGAGCTAATAAGTATTATGGCTAATGAATGTAAATCGACTGTGTTAGATGGAAATAATACAAGGAAATATGAGAGCGATATAATAAGAAATAACATTGATGAAATCATTAGGCAATTAATAATAAATGGCTCATGCATTCCTAAGGAAGTAATGAATAAAATAGCGTATTCTAGTGGAAGAGTAGTAGGTGTAAATAGAGATATAGAAATATTTAAGGGAATAACTGAAGCGGAAGATGGAAGCGTAAAAAATGTAGCTACAATAGGAAATTCTATAATAAGTATCAGTAAATTGGATCCTAGTGTTTTAAGTAAAATAAATGACAAAATATATAAAAGTTTTGGAAGACAATTAGTATTAGGAAATCTAAAAGAATTTCCTAAACAAAATGCACTTTCAGTATTTAAAGAAAAATTATTACATGGAAGAGAAGATAGAGCATTTTTAGAAAGAGAATATATAAAAATATTAAAAGAAAATACAAACTATAATGACGATATAATTAGAAGTACAGTAGAGTATAATTTAGACTACATGTATGATGAAAAATTTAAAAAAGAAATTATAAGCACAATAAATGGTGGAAATGGTCTTATACCAATAGATAATGAAAAAAACAAAAAAGGATTAAACAATCTATTTATGGCAGTTCAAGTAGAAGCACGGAGACATGATGAATGTATTACCAGATATAAATGAAATAAGTAAAGATGTATCACAAATATATTCAGATGTAGAAGCACAGTTAATTGCATATTCTACAGATATAACAAAACTCAGCGCAGAACAAATAGAAGAGTCCATAAAACAGGTAAATAAAGCATCACTGCAAAAAGAAAACCTACAAAAATATGTAGGTGATAAAGGGTATAGAACGGTAAATGTAGGTATTAGCAGTAATAAAGTAGATTTGTTAGATAAAAATTATGTTCAATATGCTATGGGAAGACTCTCAAAAGATGTGGAAGAATTAGTTAAAAATTCAAATACTATGGATAATGATGAATATTTAAAAAAAGCAGTAGCCTTGCAATATAGATTTATAAGAATACATCCATTTCCAGATTCAAACGGAAGAACATCAAGAGCACTTTTAAATATGATGACAATACCTAAAGGAATATTAATTAATTTTCCAAAAAATAATAAAAGAGAATTTATTATGGCATCAAACGAAACTCATTTAACAATGGATGCAAAAAATTATTTGCATGCAATTGCATTTGATTTAGATGAATTAAACGATATTGAAAACAATACTGAAATGCCATTATATGAATATATTAAAAATGAATGTATTATAGAAACTGCACCAGAGAAACAGTCAGACAGTAGAGAAAATAAAGAACTTTCAAAAGAATCAGAAGAAATGCAACGTTAAAAAAATATATAAATGTAGCAAAAGGGGGAGTAAAATATGTTTTTTAAAAATTCTAGTGAACTTACTCCATGTGGTATGTTTTCAATCGAACATTTCATACTACTTGCAATAACAACAATTTGCATTGTAATAGCTTTAAGACATACTATTCATATAGAAAAAGATGAAGTAAAAAAAATAATTCGAAGAAGTACAGCTGTCTTATGGATTTTGGAGATAATAAAAATCATATTCAATATAGTTAATTACGGATTTAGAGCAGTAAATAAATATGTACCACTATATTTTTGTAGTCTTATATTATATGCAGGAATATTTAGTGGATATTGTAAAGGTAAATTAAAAAGGGCAGGAGATGTATTCTTATCAACAGGTGGAATTATAGCAGGAATAACATTTTTACTAATTCCACTTACATCTCTTGTAAATTATCCTGCATTTCATTTTATAAGTATACATAGCTTTATATTGCACGGAACTATGGTATACATAGGATTACTGATGTTAATTACAAAATATGTGGAAATTGAAAAGAAAGATATTATATATTATTCTTCAACAATAGTTATAATAAGCATAATAGCATACATAGTAAACTTAATATGTAATAGCAATTTAATGTTCATATCACAAAATTATCCTGGTACTTTTATAGAAATAATATATAATTTGTCAGGAAATTTGTTCCCAATAGTAATGGTTGCTCTGCAAGCTATTTTGCCTTTCTATATTGTTTATGGAATTTACACAAAAGTAAGAGATAAAAACACTAAAGACATTAATATAGAAAACAATTCAGATACTAAGAAAAAGGAAGAAATAGCATTAATTAAATAAAGAAGTATTATGCAAAATTAATATATAAAAAAGGAAGATTAAAATGAAAAGATTAGTAACAATTCAAGATATATCATGTGTAGGGAAATGCTCACTTACTGTAGCACTTCCAATAATATCAGCAATGGGAGTAGAAACTGCAGTTATACCAACAGCTGTACTTTCAACACACACAATGTTTAAAGAATTTACTTTTAGAGATTTAAGCAGTGATATCCCAGAAATAGCAAAACATTGGAAAAAAGAAAACATCGATTTTGACGCAATTTATACTGGCTATTTAGGCTCTATTGAGCAAATAGAAATGCTAAAAGAATTTTTTACACAATTTAAAACAGACAATAACTTTATATTCATAGATCCTGTAATGGGTGACAATGGCAAATTATATACTGGCTTTAATCAAAAATTCGCATTAGAAATGAAAGAATTATGCAAAAAGGCAGATATAGTTGTGCCAAATCTTACAGAAGCAAGCTATATGTTAGAAAGAGAGTATAAAGAAAAGTATTCAGAAGAAGAAATTAAAGAAATATTAATAGAACTTTCATCTTTGGGTCCTAAATACGCAATACTTACAGGAGTTAGTTTTAAAGATAATGAACTTGGAGTTATGTCATACAACAAAGAAACCAAAAAATTCTTTTCATATTTTAGAGAAAAAATACCGGTTAAATATCATGGAACAGGAGATGTATTTTCTAGTACATTAGTAGGAGCAATTTTAAATAATAATACAGTAGAAGAAAGCCTTAAAATTGCGGTAGATTACGTTTGGGAAACTATACTTGATACATATAATGAAAAGAAAGAAGATGCTTATGGAGTTAACTTTGAATACAAAATACCATACTTAATAGAAAGAATAAAAAGAAATAGTTGATTTTATAAAACGTTTTATGATAAAATGCCTATGGAAAAAATTTATTTACTTGATAATATAAAATATTATATTATACGGAGGATAATTATGAAAGAAAAATTAAAAGTTAAATTCGAAGAATTATTTGGAAATGAAGGAGACATTAAAGTATATTTTGCGCCAGGAAGAGTAAATTTAATAGGAGAGCATACTGACTATAATGGTGGACATGTTTTCCCATGTGCACTTACAATGGGTACATATGCAGTAGCAAGAAAAAGAAATGACAGAAAATTAAGATTATATTCAATAAATTTTGAAAAATTAGGAGTATTAGAAAGTACAATTGATGATTTAAAATATAAACAAGAAGAAGACTGGATTAATTATCCAAAGGCAATGATTTGGGCATTGAAAAGTGAAGGACATAATATAGACTCAGGTCTTGACATATTATATTATGGAACAATACCAAATGAATCAGGACTTTCATCATCTGCTTCGATAGAAGTATTAACAGGATTCGTACTAAAAGATTTATTTAATTTAGATATAGACATGGTTAAATTAGCACTTCTTGGACAAAAAGCAGAAAACAAGTATGTAGGAGTAAACTGTGGAATAATGGATCAATTTGTAATTGCAAATGGAAAAAAAGATTGCGCTATATTTTTGGATACAGCAAATTTGCAATATGAATATGCCAAAGTAATGCTAGAAGATGCAAAAATAGTTATTATGAATACAAACAAAAAAAGAGAACTAGGCGACTCTAAATATAATGAAAGAAGAGCAGAATGTGAAAAAGCATTGCAAGAATTACAAGAAAAACTAAATATAAAAACACTTGGAGAACTTACAGAAGAAGAATTTGAAGAAAATAAATATTTAATAAAAGATGAAAACAGAAAGAAAAGAGCAAAACATGCTGTATATGAAAATCAAAGAACAATAAAAGCAGTAAAAGCCTTAGAAAATAATCAAATAGATTTATTAGGAAAATTGATGATAGAATCACATAATTCATTAAGAGATGATTATGAAGTAACAGGAAAAGAATTAGATACATTAGTCGCAGAGAGTCTAAAACAAGATGGAGTAATAGGAGCAAGAATGACAGGTGCGGGCTTTGGAGGATGCGCTGTAAGTATTGTAAAAAATGACAAAGTAGACGAATTTATAAAAAATGTAGGAAAAGCATATAAAGAAAAAATTGGTTACGATGCAGATTTCTATGCAGTAGAGATAGGAGATGGACCAAGAGAACTTTAATAAAAGTAAAGAGGAAACAATGAGTATAATAGGTATTGATATAGGAAGTTCTACTATTAAAATAATAGAACATAAAGATGATAAAATTGTATGCAATATTATTTCTGAAAGCAAACAATATGAAGCAGTTTTAGAAAAATTTATAACAGAAAATAAAATAACAGGAATTGATAAAATTGTACTGACAGGAATTAATGCAAAAAAAATAGATGTTAGTAAATATAGTGTTCCAAAAGAATATGTAGAAGAATTTGTCGCAATAGGCAAAGGTGGAACATATTTAGGGAAAAAGGAAGAAGCAATCATTGCAAGTATAGGCACAGGAACAGCATTAATTAGAGCAAACAAAAATGAATTTAAGCATCTTGGAGGAACAGGAGTAGGAGCGGGAACATTAGTTAATCTTTGCAGAAAATTTGCCAAGGTAGAAACATTTGAAGAAATTATTGATTTAGCAAAAAAAGGTAATTTAGACAATATAGATTTAAGGATTAAAGATTTAACAGATGAAAATATAAAAACATTGCTACCAGAACTTACACTTGCAAATTTTGGAAAACTAAAAGAGGATGCTTCAAAAGAAGATATAGTAACAGGAATAGTAAATATGATATTTGAAGTAATTGGAATGATGACAGCATTTGCATGCTTAAATGATGACAATAAAGATGTTATTCTAATTGGCAATATAGTTACTATTCCAATAGTAAAAGATATTTTAAACAAAATAGTAAAAACACATAATATTAATTTTATAGTACCAGAAAATCCACAATTTGCAGTAATAATTGGTGCAATAAAATCATTAGAAAAATAATAAATTTATTACTTTTAAGCGTTGACAAATAAATGCTTTTAATAGATAATTAATGTATTGAAAAACAAAAGGAAAATTTTTAGAGTTACAAAGGAGGTACATTATATATGTACATATTTAATAAAATCACAGTAAATCCACAATTACCAAAAAAAATTGAAAAACTATCTGTAATATCAAACAATCTATGGTGGTCATGGAATACAGAATTTTTAAAATTGTTTAAAAAAATAGATATAGATTTATGGGAAAAATGTGGCAAAAACCCTGTAAAGTTTTTAAAACAAGTTGACCAAGAAAAACTAGAAGCTATTGCAGAAGATAGCGACTTTTTAAAAGAATATAATAAAAATGTAGAAAATTTTGAAGGATACATGTCAAGCAAAAATACATGGTTTAACAAAACTTATCCTGATAATAAAAATGATTTAATAGCATATTTTTCTGCAGAGTATGGATTAGATGAAATCCTTCCAATATATTCAGGTGGACTTGGAATTCTTTCTGGA
Source organism: uncultured Clostridia bacterium (assembly GCA_947628465.1). Next base: position 11,092 of record CANQZZ010000022.1, on the reverse strand, counting down.
GATCACTTAAAATCTTCAAGTGATTTAGGACTTCCTTTAGTTGCAGTCGGACTGCTATATAAAAATGGATATTTCCATCAAAAAATAAATAGTTTAGGTATGCAAGATAGTGAATATCAAGATATAGAACTAAACAATTTACCAATAGAACCTGTAAAAAAAGAAACTGGTGAAGATTTAATAATAAATGTTAAAATGCCATCTTTTAAGTTATATTTAAAAGTATGGAAAATTGCTGTAGGTAGAGTAAATCTATATCTATTAGACTCAGACATAGAAGAAAACAAAGAGGAATTAAGAGGTATAACATTAAGACTTTATGGTGGAGACCAAGAGATGAGAATACAGCAAGAAATAGCCTTAGGAATAGGTGGAATAACTGTTCTTAAAGAGTTAGGACTTATGCCAACAATTTATCACATGAACGAAGGGCACTCATCATTCCTAGTATTAGAATTAATAAAAAATGTAGTAGAAGAAAAGAAAGTTTCATTTAATATAGCAAGAGATATAGTTACAGCAAAAACAGTATTTACGACACATACACCAGTACCAGCAGGTAATGATATATTCCCAATAGAACTAGTAGAAAAATACTTTAAAGATTATTGGAAAAAACTTGGAATTTCTAAAGAAGAATTTTTAGAATTAGGAATGAAACCAAAAGAAGAAAATAAAACAACATTCAACATGGGAATACTTGCATTAAAAGTAGCAGGAAAGAAAAACGGAGTAAGCAAACTTCATGGCGCTGTTTCAAGAGAATTATTTAATGAAGTTTGGCCAGAAATAGCTGCAAATGAATCTCCAATTACTTATGTAACAAATGGAGTACACACATGTACATGGCTTGCGCCAAATCTTAAAGAACTATATAACAAATATTTAATGCCATTCTGGCAAGATAAAATACATCAAAATGAAACATGGGAAAAAATAAATAATATTCCAGATGAAGAATTATGGAAAGAGCATTTAGTAAGAAAAGAAAAACTATTAAATTTAGTAAAAGAAAACGTAACTAATAGATTAAGAAATATAGGAATGCATTATGACGAAATAAAAGAAATAACTTCTAAGTTAAATCCAAATGCACTAACAATAGGATTTGCAAGAAGATTTGCAACATATAAAAGAGCAACATTAATATTTGAAGATTTAGAAAGAATAACACAAATATTAAATGATGAATCAAGACCAGTACAATTAATATTTGCAGGAAAAGCACATCCAAAAGATATAGAAGGTCAACATCTAATAAAAAGAATACATGAAATATCAATGATGCCACAATTCAAAGGAAAAATATTCTTACTTGAAGGATATAATATGGAAATGGCAAGATATTTAATTTCTGGAGTAGATGTATGGTTAAATAACCCAAGAAGACCAATGGAAGCATCAGGAACAAGTGGCGAAAAAGCATCTGTAAATGGTGTTGTAAACTTTAGTATTTTAGACGGTTGGTGGGCAGAAGGATATAACCAAAAAAATGGTTGGGCAATAGGAACAAATGCAGAATACTATTCTTATGAAGAACAAGACAAAGCTGATAGTGACAGCATTTATAACATTTTAGAAAATAAAATAATACCAACATATTACAATAAAGAAAATGGAATATCTAAAGATTGGATAAGATATATGAAAAACAGCATAATTTCAACAGGTGGAAATTATAGCATGGCAAGAATGATTGCAGAATATACAAGTAAATTATATATTCCATTATGCAATTTAACTAACAACTATTTTAAAAACTTAGATACAGTTACAGAATATAACAGAATAAAAGAAGAATTATATGCAAATTGGAGTGATATAGAAATTACTCAAAATAATAATTTAGATAATATTTCAATGGATGCTGGAAAGAATATAGAAGTATCATGCAATGTAAAACTTCCAAATATAAGTGTAGAAAATATAGAAGCACAAGTATATTATGGAAAAATACTAGATAACGGAACAATAGAAAATATAAGTATCATACCAATGAATTTAGTAAACAGCAACAATGAAGAAAGAGTATATACATACAATGCAAAAATAGAACTAAAAACAGGTGGAAATTATGGTTATACATTCAGAGTAATGCCAAAACATGAAATGCTATTAGACAGTGCTAATTTAAACTTAGTAAAATGGATAACTAAATAAATACATTAGAAAAGGATATGAGTAATTATGAGAAAAACTAAAATAGTATGTACTTTAGGACCTGCAACAGATAATCCTGAAGTATTAAAAGAATTAATGAAAGCAGGAATGAATGTAGGAAGAATTAACTTTTCGCATGGAAACTATAAAGACCAAGCAGAAAGAATTGATTTATTTAAAAAAGTAAGAGATGAATTAGGTTTGCCGATACCTCTTCTTTTAGATACACAAGGACCTGAAATAAGAATAGGTAAATTTAATAAAGAACAAGTGCTATTAGAAAATGGAAAGACTTTTACCCTATTAAACAATGATGAGTTAGGCGACGAAACTAAAGTATCTATAACATATAAAGAGTTATATAAAGACGTAGAAATAGGAAGAACTATTTTAATAAATGATGGAACAATAGAATTAAAAGTAAGAGAAATTAAAGATAAAGACATAATATGCGAAATAATTCAAGGAGGATACTTAACAAATAGAAAAAGTATAAATGTTCCAGACTTAGCATTAAACTTACCAAGCATAACTGAAAAAGATATAGATGATATAAAATATGGAATAGCAGCGGGCTTTGACTATATTGCAGCATCATTTGTTAGAAAGCCACAAGATGTACTTGCAATAAAACAAGTTCTAAAAGAAAATGGTGGAGAAAATATAAAAGTTATATCTAAAATAGAAAATAGAGAAGGAATAAATAATTTTGATGAAATATTGAAAGTGTCAGATGGAATTATGGTTGCAAGAGGTGATTTAGGAGTAGAAATACCAATGGAAGAAGTTCCAATATATCAAAAACAATTTATCAAAAAAACCTATGCCCAAGGAAAACCAGTAATCACAGCAACTCAAATGCTAGAATCTATGATAACAAATTCAAAACCAACAAGAGCAGAAGTAAGCGACATTGCAAATGCCATTTATGATGGAAGTAGCGCAATAATGTTATCTCGGAGAAACTGCAACAGGAAATTATCCAGTAGAATGTGTTAAAGTTATGAACAAAGTAGCTTTATCTATAGAAAACTCTGTGAAATATTGGAAAAGATTTAAATCTAGAAATTATGATTTAGAAAAACTTGATTACAGTTTCAATATGAACTATTCTGTATGCATGTCTGCATCAAACATTAATGCTAAAGCAATAATTGCTTATACAAATACAGGAGACACTGCAAGAACAGTTTCTAGTTTTGGACCAGAGTGCCCAATATTTGCAATAACAGAAAATCAAAGAACATATAGACAATTAGGATTATGTTGGAATATAACACCTAAATTATTTGCTCATCAAGAAAGTATTGATAAATTAGTATATGTTGGAATAGATTGTTTAAAAGATGAAGATTTCTTACAAAAAGATGATATTGTTGTAATAGCAGGAGGAGCAAAAGCAGTAGCTGAGTTATCAGATGAAGAAGCACAAGTAAATAGCTCTATGGGTGGAATTGTAAAAATATAAATTAAAAAATTCAACAAAAGGGAACAACCCCCTTTTGTTTGTTTTTTATTTGCAAAAAATGTAGAAAAACAGAAAGCTTTTGCAATAGCACTTCAAAAACTTGACAAAATATTATTTAAATTCTATAATAATGTTAGGTGATGAAAATGATAAATAGAGAAGAATATTTAAATAAATTGATACAATTTAAAGATAAAGAATTAATAAAAGTTATAACAGGTATAAGGAGATGTGGAAAATCCACACTATTTGATTTATATATAGAGTATTTATTAAAAAACGGTGTTGAAAAAGAACAAATAATAAGACTTAATTTGGAAGATCCTATATACTATGAATTAGATAGTTATTTAAAATTATATAATTATATTAAAGAAAAAATGAATTCAAATAAAATGAATTATATATTTATAGATGAAGTACAAAATGTTCCAGAATTTCAAAAAGCAGTAGATGGTTTATATATTCAAAAAAATGTAGATATATATATAACTGGTTCAAATGCCTATTTATTATCTGGAGAACTAGCAACATTATTATCAGGAAGATATGTAGAAATAAAAATGCTTCCATTATCATTTAAAGAATATAGTATAGCAATGCCAAATGAAAATATAGATAGATTATATCAGAAATATATTTCATTAGGTTCATTTCCATATACATTGAAGTTAGATAACATTGATGAAGTAGATATGTATATAAAGGGAATATATGATTCTATAATATTAAAAGATGTTATGGCTAGAAAAAGTTTCCAAGATATGCAAATGTTACAGAGCATAATAAATTTTATGCTAGATAATATTGGAAATCTGTATTCTACAAATAAAATTGCTGATACTATGACATCAAATGGAAGAAAAATTAGTGTACACACAGTTGAAAGTTATTTAACAGCACTAACAGAATCATTTATATTTTATAAAACTACTAGATATGATATTAAAGGAAAACAATATTTAAAAACAGGTGATAAATATTATGTTTGTGATTTAGGATTAAGATATTTTCTATTAGGAAGAAAAGAAAATGGAAGAGGACATATACTTGAGAATATTGTTTACTTAGAACTTTTAAGGAGAGGATATGACGTATATATAGGAAAAGTAGATGAATATGAAATAGATTTTGTAGCAATAAATAGCAAAGGTATAGAATATTACCAAGTATCAGAAACAGTAAGAAATAAAGAAACTCTAGATAGAGAATTAAGAACATTAGATATTATAAAAGACCATTATCCTAAATATTTATTAACAATGGATTTAGACCCTGAAACTTCTTATAATGGAATTAGAAAAAAGAATGTATTAGATTGGTTATTAGATAAATAAAAAAGCTTACTTAAATTTGATATATTTCCCCATATAGTTGAATTATATGGGGATTTTTTATATTTGTAACAATTATAAGAAAAACATCATAAAATGTAGTATATACAAAAAAAGGAGGAAAAATAATGTATAGAAACTATATACAAAGAAAATCTTGTCCTTCATGTAATTGTCAAGGAAACAATAATTCATGCGACAATAAAGATGAAGATATAATAGATGATACTTGTGAGTATGTACAAAATGCAATGGATACAAATGATTCGTGCGAATGTGGATTTGATGAAGATAGTGTATTTCCAAGCAATCCAATGTATGCACAAAGCTATGTACCATGGCAAACAATGGGTAAAACTTTTATTCCAAGCGTTGGCTTAAAAATGGGAACAATATTCCCAGAACTTGTTAGTCCTTATATGCCAGGACAATCAATGGAAGAAATTGAATTTATAAAAAATTCAAATAAAATAGGAGAGGGGTGTAACAAATAATGGATAATGATAAATGCGAATGTATGGAACGTAAACACAAAGATTCAAATAATAATTCAAACTGCCCAAGAGACTTAAGAAGACAAGAAATGATTGACCAAATAAAAAGTTTAGATTTTGCAATTATCGAATTAGGTCTATATTTGGATACACATCCAGAAGACGAAAGAGCATTATGTATGCACAGAGAATATTGCAAACAAACAAAAGATTTAAAAGACAAATATCAAAAAATGTATGGACCACTTACTATATTCTATCCATGCAATAAATGGAGATGGCTTGAAGAACCATGGCCATGGGAAAGGGGGAATTATTAATGTGGACCTATAACAAGGTATTAGAATATCCAATAAATATAAAATGTCCAAATCCAAGACTTGCAAAATTTATAATATCTCAATATGGTGGACCTGATGGAGAACTTGCAGCATCACTTAGATATTTATCACAAAGATTTGGAATGCCAGACCAAAAAGCAAAAGCTATATTAAATGATATAGGAACAGAAGAACTTGCTCACTTAGAAATGGTAGGAACAATTGTCCATCAATTAACTGATGGTGTAAGCAGTGAAGAATTAGAAAAAGCTGGGCTAGGTGCTTACTACACAGACCATGGAGTAGGAGTATATCCTCAAGCAGCAGCAGGATGGCCATGGAACGCAGCAACAATAGCTGTAAAAGGTGACCCAATTGCAGATTTACAAGAAGACTTAGCAGCAGAACAAAAGGCAAGAGCAACTTATGAAAAATTAATAGATTTATGCAAAGATGACCAAGATGTTATAGATGTACTTCGTTTCTTAAGAGAAAGAGAAGTAGTACACTTCCAAAGATTTGGGGAGGCACTTCGTGGAGTACAAGATAAACTTGCAGAGAAAAAATATTATATGAATAATAAAAATATGAATTGTAATAGATAATAACTAGTCACTATAAACGAGGTTAAAAATTAGGGGGATACTATAAAAAGTATCCTCTATTTTTGTAAATGAAGAAATTTATGAAAACAAATAAAAAATTAAAGCCTTAAGCAATATTTTGCAAAAACACTTGCATAATTTTAATAAATATAGTACAATATTAAAGGTTTAAATACCATTACCTTATTCTTAAATTAAAGAACATCCGACTTTAATTTCAGTTTAAGGCATATTTTAGAAATAGGAGGAAAAAATAATGACAAAGGAAAGAAAGCAAGAAATCATTAATACTTTTAAAAGAGATGAAAACGACACAGGTTCATCAGAAGTTCAAATAGCTTTATTAACAGAAAGAATTAATGAATTAACAGAACATTTAAAAGTACATGTAAAAGACAATCATTCAAGACGTGGACTTTTACAAATGGTAGGTAAAAGAAGAAACTTACTTAACTACTTAGCAAAAAAAGATTTACCTAAATACAGAGAAATAGTTGAAAAACTAAATCTAAGAAAATAATAGCAACAAAGGCGGATTTTTTCCGCCTTTAACTATGAAACTTTGGTTATAAGAAAGATACTTTGTTATATGAAGGGTAGCTTGTAAAATGTGTTTAATTTTATACAAGCATATTTTAGAGGTTACATTCATTAACAATTTATCTTCTAATAATAAATAAATTAAAAAATTAAAGGAGGATGAATTATGTTTAAAACATATTCAATGGAACTAGCAGGAAGAACATTAACTATAGAAACAGGTAAAATGGCAGAACTAGCAAATGCAAACGTATTAGTAAGATACGGAGAAACAGCTGTAATGGTAAACGTTACAGCATCAAAAGAACCAAGAGAAGGAATTGACTTTTTCCCTTTATCAGTAGACTACGAAGAAAAGTTATATTCAGTAGGAAAAATACCAGGAGGTTTCCAAAAAAGAGAAGGAAAACCAACAGACAAAGCAATACTTACATCAAGAGTAATTGATAGGCCAATAAGACCTTTATTCCCAAAGGACTTTAGAAATGACGTATGTGTTGTAGCAACAGTACTATCAGTAGACCCAGATAACTCACCAGAAGTATGTGCAATGATAGGATCATCAGCTGCACTATCAATATCAGATATACCATTTGGAGGACCAACAGGTTCAGTAGCAGTAGGATTAGTAGATGGTGAAATAGTTATAAACCCAACAGTAGAACAAAGAGCAAAAACAGATTTAACATTAACAGTTGCTGGAACAAAAGAAAAAATAGCAATGATAGAAGCAGGAGCAAATGAAATACCAGATAGCTTAATGCTTGAAGCAATTAAAAGAGGACATGAAGAAATTAAAAAAATATGTGATTTCATATCAGAAATAAAAGCAGAAATTGGAAAACCAAAAATGGAATACAAATCATTTGAGGTTGATCATGAAGTATATGAAGAAATTGAAAGCAATTTCGAAGAAAGAATGTATAAAGATGTACAAGCTCAAGATAAAGAAGTAAGAGATGCTAACTTAGAAAAATTATCTGAAGATGTAACAGCATATTATGTAGAAAAATATGGAGAAGAAAAAGCAGAAGAAGCAAAACAAGATATAGCAGACAGCTTATATAAGTTAGAGAAAAAATGCGTTAGAAAAATGATTTTTGAAGAGCATAAAAGACCAGACGGAAGAGCAATTGACGAAATAAGACCACTTTCATGTGAAGTAGGATTACTTCCAAGAACACATGGTAGTGCACTATTCACAAGAGGACAAACTCAAGTATTATCAGTTGCAACACTTGGAATGGTAAACGAAGAACAAAAATTAGATGGATTAGATGAAGAAGAAAGCAAAAGATATATGCATCAATATAACTTCCCATCATATAGTGTAGGTGAAGCAAGACCATCACGTGGACCAGGAAGAAGAGAAATAGGACATGGTGCTTTAGCAGAAAGAGCATTAGTTCCAGTAATACCATCAGAAGAAGAATTCCCTTATGCAATAAGAGTAGTATCTGAAGTTCTATCATCAAATGGTTCTACATCACAAGCAAGTATATGCGGAAGCACTTTAGCATTAATGGATGCAGGTGTTCCAATCAAAAATCCAGTAGCAGGAATTTCAACAGGTTTAGTTTCAAATCCAGATGACCCAGATGACTATGTAATGCTTACAGATATCCAAGGATTAGAAGATTTCTTTGGAGATATGGACTTTAAAGTAGGTGGAACAAAAAACGGAATTACAGCAATACAAGTTGATATAAAAGTAGATGGATTAACATACAAAATAATAGAAGATGCTTTTGCAAGAACAAGAAAAGCAAGACAATATATATTAGACGAAATAATGCTTAAACAAATTGCTGAGCCAAGAAAAGAATTATCTAAATATGCACCTAAAATAACAACAATGTCTATAAATCCAGATAAAATAAAAGACGTTATTGGAAAAGGCGGAGAAACAATTAATAAAATAATTGATGAAACTGGTGTAAAAATAGATATTGAAGAAGATGGAAGAGTATTCATCTATACTGAAGATGCAGAAAAAGCCAAAAAAGCTCAAAAAATTATAGAAAACATCACTAGAGAAATTGAAGTTGGAGAAATCTATGAAGGAACAGTTACAAAAATAATGCCATTTGGAGCATTTATGGATTTAGGTGGAGGAAAAGAAGGATTACTTCATATTTCTAAAATTTCTGAAAAAAGAGTAGAAAAAGTTGAAGACGTATTAAAAGAAGGAGACACATTCTTAGTAAAAGTTCTAGACATAGATAATCAAGGAAAAATAAGCTTAACTAAAAAAGGCTTAGGAGTAGCAGAAGAATAAAATTTGCAAAATATTAATTAAAGTAGTATAATAGAAAAGGTGGCGAAATAAAATATATAAGAAAGATATTTATTAAGCCATCTTTTAGAGTATAATAAGGAGAGGAAAAATGGAATATTTGTATATACTACAACAAGCATTAGTTTGGATTATAACAATATTTTGGTTATATAATATAGTAATAAGTGCATGTTCTTTAGTAAAGTTAAAAGATAAACCATTATTAGTAAAGAAAAATCATAAATTTATGGCATTAATACCAGCACATAATGAAGCAGCAGTTGTTGGAAATTTAGTAGAAAGTTTGAAAAATCAAAATTATCCAAAAGAACTGATAGACATATATGTTATAGCTGATAACTGCACTGATAATACAGCAGAAGTTGCAAGAAATGCAGGAGCAATAGTTTATGAAAGATTTGATGAAACTAAAAAAACAAAAGGTTTTGCAATGCAATGGTTTTTAAATCAAATTAACGAGCAAGGTATAGAATATGATGCAATGTGTGTATTTGATGCAGACAATATTGCAATGCCTGATTTTATAAAAGCAATGAATAAAAAATTATGTCAGGGTGAAGAAGTAGTACAAGGATATAGAGATATTAAAAATCCTACAGATTCATGGATTTCATCAGGATATGCTTTGTTTTATTGGACAATGCACAGATTTTATCATTTAGCAAGATATAATTTAGGATTATCACCACTATTGAATGGTACAGGATTCATGGTAAAATATGACCTTATAAAAGAAGAAGGATGGAACACAAAAACATTAACAGAGGATATAGAGTTTTCATTAATAAACATTTCAAAAGGAAGAAAATTAGGTTGGGCAGTAGATGCTGTAGTATATGACGAACAACCACTTGAATACAATCAATCTTGGAATCAAAGGATGAGATGGTCAGTAGGACATATACAATGTGTTAAATATTATCTAAAAGATTTAGCAAGAGGTGTAAAAGACCATAAAACACTTATGAATTTTGATGGACTTCTATATTTAATGGGTATGCCAATGATGATTATAACCCTAGGACTATTAGTAGTAAACTTAGTAATTTATATGGCAAATGGAATGACAACAGCAGCATTAATATGGAATTATTTAAGATATTTAGGAGCAACATTCTTACTTCCACCACTTACAGCAATCCTTATACTATGGCTTGATAAAAGACCTATAAAGCCAATGATAAAAGGAATACTTTGTTATCCACTATTCTTAGGCTCTTGGATATTAATAAATATAAAAGCATTAATAAAACCAGACACAACATGGACAAAAATTGAACATACAAGAAGCGTAAAAGTAGAAGAATTAGATAACAAGATAAAAATTTAATTTATACAAGGGCGTACAAATAATACGCTCTTTTTGTTTGTATAGAAAAAATAATTTCACACAAACAATTTAAACAACAAAAATAGTGACAAACTATTTCTTAAATGATATAATTATTTTGGAGTGAAGAAAAATGATAATAGATAAAATTATCGATAGTAGAATAAAAACTTATGCATTTGTTGGACCATCGCGGAACAGGGAAAAGTTATAGAGCCCAGATGGTAGCAAGCGAAAGAGGAATAAAATATATAATAGATGATGGTCTTTTAATAAAAGAAAATGAGGTTATTGCTGGAATTTCAGCAAAAAAGGCTTCAACAAAAATAGAAACGGTAAAAAAGGCTTTGTTTAATGATTCAGAAGAAGCAAGAGAAATTAAAAAAGCTTTTCTTAAATACAGACCAGAAAGTATATTAATTCTTGGAACATCTGATAATATGATTGAAAAAATCAGAGAAAATCTAGGACTTCCAGAACTTACAGAAACTATATATATAACAGATGTAGCAACAGAAAGTGAAATGGCAGAAGCAAAAAGA